>JBKOZG010000073.1:0-4122 GCA_046725775.1 Actinomycetota bacterium
GGCCAGCACCTCGAACACCGCATCTGGGTCGATACCGTCCCCACCGCAGACCGTCTCGGCGGCCTCCAGGGTGCAGCCGCCGGCGAACACTGACAGCCGGGCCAGCAGCCGCTGTTCGGGCTCGGCGAGCAGCTGGTAGGACCAGTCGATGGTGGCCCTTAGTGTTTGGTGGTGGGGCACCGCGCCGCGGCGGCCAGCAGCCAGCACCGCGAAACTCCGCTCCAGCCGCCTAGCCAGTTCGGCCGGGGTCATCGCAGCTGTCCGCGCAGCCGCCAGCTCTATCGCCAGCGCGATCCCATCCAGCCGCCGCACCACGGCAGCGACGGGGGCCGCGTTCTCGGCGGTCACCGCGAACTCGGGCTTGACGGCGGCCGCGCGTTCGACGAACAGTCGCACCGCCTCGGCCTGGCTGATCGCTGTCAGGTCGGCGTCGGTGCCGGGCACCGCCAGCGGCGGCACCGGTACAAGCCGCTCCCCGTCAACACCGAGACCCTCACGGCTGGTGGCCATGATCACTAGCTGCTCACATGACCGCTGGAGTACGTCGGTCAGCGCTGCCGCCCCTTCGAGGAGATGTTCACAGTTATCCAGCACCAGTAGCAGCTGTTTGCCGTGTAGGAACTCCAGCAGCGCCTCGCTCGTGCTCAGGCCAGCCCGGGCGGTCACCGAGAACACCGCCGCCACCGCATCATCCACCGCGGCCACATCGCGCACTGGGGCCAATTCACACAACCATGCCCCGTCACCAAACCGCGGGGACACCTGTCCGGCGACCTGCAATGCCAGCCGGGTCTTGCCCACACCGCCGGCCCCGGTCAAGGTAACCAGCCGCGCCTCGCTCAGCGCCGCCGCGGTTTGGTCCAGCTCCCGGGCGCGGCCGATGAACGAGCTCACCTGCAACGGCAAATTGCCGGTGCGCTCAGAAACCGTGTGAATCGGCGGGGAATCGACCGGCAGCTCGGCATGGATCAGCTGAAAGATCAGCTCCGGGGCGGCCAGATCCCGCAGCCGGAACTCACCCAGCTCCTTCAGCCCGAACCCACCTCCCAGACGGCCCGCCACCAGATCACCGGTGGCCTTGGTGAGCAGCACCTGCCCGCCATGGCCGGCGGCCCGCACCCGGGCACAACGATTGATCGGCGAGTAGTCCAGATGATCACCACCGCGCACCCGCACCTCCCCGGTATGCAGCCCCATCCGCACTCGCAGCGGAGTGCCGGTGGGCCACACCTCAGCGTTCAGCCGAAGCTGACACACCCCGGCGGCCTCCACTGCCGACACCGCGCCGTGAAAGACGGCAAAGACACTGTCACCCTCGCCGCGGGAGGTATCACCGACCCGCCATGCTCCTCGATCACCTCGCCGAGAAGCCGATCATGCCGCTGCAGCGCCACCTCCATCGCCTCCGGCTCGCTCTCCCACAGCTGGGTAGAACCCTCAATATCGGTCAGCAGGAACGTCACCGTCCCCGCCGGCAGCCCCGCACCGTCCGGCTCGGTACGCCCGACCGGCAATGGACGCGACACACCGAGGTGGAGTGTGACGTCCGCAAAAGCTCTCGCTCAGCAATACCGCAAGGTCGTCGGCTAGGAGCCGTTCCAGCTCCCGCGCCGTGGCGAACTGCCGGTACGACGTGGTGCCCGCCGAACGGATACCCTCAATCATCGCGGTCAGTCCCGGCTCCTGGTCCGGGGCCGGGCGCTTCAGGTACAGCAGCATCGGCTTCCCGGCGGCCAGCCGGAACTCATCCTCCAGGCCCGAGATCTCCATGCCCGGACCCACCCAGCCGTAGCGTTGCCAATAGATGCCGACGAAGATCTGGCTCTGCTCCAGGTAGGCCCGATACATGCTTTGCGGCGGATGAGGTCGGGCGCCGGACTAACCGGAACCAGGTGCAGCCGCCGGATCGCCCGCAACGCGGCCGCCCGCTCCTCAGCCAGCTCCTCCAACGTCGAAGAAATAAACACCCGAACCCGCTGGTCGGGCGTCAGAATCACCGCTGACCGTTCCGGAGCCGAGCCCTCCCGCGGCGAAACCGTCATACCCGGCTCCCGCGAATCACGAGACTCCACTCTCTCCCGCTCTCGAACTCCGCAAGGTAGGAAAGGACATCCCGGCCAAACAAGGAGCCGGCGATCCAGACAAGCCGCGCCACCACCCAGTCGGCATCTATGAGCCCAGCCATTGCAACCCGCCTCGTGAGGTATTGATCTCTCCAAGGCAATCCTCACATCTGGCTCAGCCCCGGAATAGACATCGACACTTCCGGATGGCAGTGCGCCATAAGCATGCGCGGCTTCGTACCAGACCCACCCGGAACCGACAATCAATCAATCAGGACTGCACCTACCCATGCCGGGGGATGCCGATTGCGGGACCGCTTCGCAAGTGGTACGGCGTGAGGTTCAGTCGCCGGGGAAAGGCTGAGCCTTAGCCGTGTGCCCCATGTGTGCCCCGCGGTGCAGCCAGAGCGCACCTGCTGCTGCAGACCTCCACGTCAATCACGCCATGCACCGCCTAATCAGATCGACGCCATGCCTTCGCAACGAGAAGGTCAGGGGGTCGAGTCCCCTTAGCTCCACCACCTTAATCTGGCTTTGACTAGGTCATTTTCTTATTGGATTGCTGAGCACAACTGCTCCGGTGTTTCTCACGCGTTGCCCCGGCGTTGGCCATCGTTAAGCTTCTCGGCCCGAGGCCGCATCTGAGAAGGTCACCAGAGCCTCGCCTGCCGCGGACCTCTTCTGGGCTGCCTGGGATGGAGCTGCCGAACAGTCCCACCCAACCTAAAGCCGCAGCCCACCGCGTCGAGCTTGGCCTCCACAGAACCGCCTGGCACGGCTCTTCTCGGCTGCCCCGCTCGGCAAAGCGCACGGCTTGTCGGCCATGGCGAGTTCGCGGTCCGAGGTGCCAAACTGAGATCACTGATTCGATTCACAAGGGAGTGATCATGACTGGACAGGGCATCGATCGGCGCCGGTTTCTGCGTGGGCTGGGGCTGGGCGCGGCGGCGGTCGCGGCCGGGCCGATCCTCGCCGCGTGCGGCGGAGGCGGCACGGGGCTTTCCGGGGATCAGGGCGGCGGGGAGGCGTCCGGGGGTGCTAGTGGCCCCAAGCCGGCACTGAACGTCTGGTACCACCAGTACGGGGAGGCCGGTACCCAGCAGGCGGTGATGCGCTACGCCAAGGAGTACCCCGACGCCACGGTGAAGGTGCAGTGGACGCCGGGCGACTACACCTCCAAGCTCAACGCCGGTCTGCTGTCGACGTCAGGACCTGACGTGTTCGAGAGCAGCGTCAACATCGATCAGGTCAAGAGCGGCCAGGTCGTCGACCTGGACGACATCCTCGCCGATGTCAAGAGCGACTACACCGACGCCGACATCAAGTCCTCGACCGTGGATGGCAAGATCTACCAGGTCAAGATGGTCGACGACATGGGGGTGCTGTACTACCGCAAGAGCATCCTGGACAAGGCCGGTGTGCAGCCCCCGACCACCATCGACGAGCTCATCGCGGCCTCCATGGCGCTCAATACGAAGGACCAGAAGGGCCTGTTTATCGGCAACGACGCGGGTGTGACCCCGTCGTTCGGCGGCGGCTCCCTGCTTGGGCCCATCCTGTGGACGGTGGGCAGCGACTATCTGACCGCCGACAACAAGCCGGGTTTCACCACACCTGAGGTCAAGCAGTCGTTCGCGAAGATGCGCGAGCTGTTCTTGTCGAAGTCGATCTTGCTCGGGGCCCCTACCGACTGGTGGGATCCCTCCTCGTTCACCCAGGGCCTCGCGGCCATGCAATGGTGCGGGCTGTGGGCAATGCCGGGCATCCAGAAGGCCATAGCAGATGACTTCGGCGTCGTGGCCTGGCCGGCCTTCAGCAGTTCGGTCGGCAAGCCGTCGACCTTCCTCGGCGGGTGGGGCGCGATGGTCAGCGCTAAGTCGTCCAACGTTGACGCCGCCAAGGCGTACATCAAGTGGCTGTGGATCGACAACACCAAGGACCAAGAGGACTTCAACCTCAGCTACGGCTTCCATGTCCCGCCGCGAAAATCGCTGGCCGCCAAAGCGTCGAAGTTGCAGTCCGGTCCGGCCGCTGACGCCCTGAAGATCTTCAATGACTA
>JBKOZG010000309.1:0-10182 GCA_046725775.1 Actinomycetota bacterium
GCGTTGGTGGGTCGGTGGTCTCGTCCGCCCACATGGTGTACGTCGAGGTCCTCGGGGCGGTGCTGAGCTCCCAAGGGTCTTCTTTCGTTCCTGCCGGCATAGCCCGGATTCTTGCAGACTGGATGTCGATGGCCGGCCGCAGCACGGGCGCCTTCACCGGAGTCGGTTAGCCAGCGCGTCAGGAAGCAGCAGACTGCTCTCGTGGTGATAAGCGACATCCGGACCTGGGAACAGTCCTATCGATCTGGGCCCATCCGGATGATGAGGCCTATCTGTGTGGCGGGATCATGATGGCCATCGCTACAGCCGCGGGTTCTCGGGTGGTTTGCCTGACTGCCATTCGCGGCGACTTGGCGTCACCGACCCGATGAGGTGGCCGCCGGAGCAGCTTCCAGCCATCCGCGAGGCCGAGCTGGCAGCGTGCCTTGAGATCTTGGGGAGAAGGAGCACCGCTGGTTGGGATATCCGGATGGCCGTTGCGCCGATGCTGACGGCCATGCAGCCGCAGAGCAGATCGCAGAGATCATTCTCCAGATAGCACCAGATACGATTTTGACATTTCCAGCGGACGGTCAGACCGGGCATCCCGATCACATCGCGGTGCACCGTTGGACGGTTGAAGCCGTACGCCGTGCCCGTATCGGCACTCTGCATATGGTTGCGAACACCCAGGACTGGCTCGATGATCAGCTGCCGCAGTGATTGAGTTGGGCGCGATCGTCGGCGAACCGCCGACGGTGTGGGGCGGGCCTCTCAGCATCGACGTCGCGTTGACCGGCGAGCTGTTGGACCGCACGTGCGCGGGCCCTGGCCGCGCAGGCCGGCCAGACCGAGGCGGTGCGCGCGGTGATCGGCGAGAAGCGCTACCGAGAGATCATCCGGATCGAGCGGTTTGCGGTTTTCGCGCCGGAGATGACACCCGATTCAACGCGGCGCGAGCAATGAACAACCTTGTTACTCATGAGTAATATACCGGCCATGGAGACGCGAGCGACTCAGGAAGAAGGCGGAGCGAGATGAAGATTGTTGTTCTGGCCAAACACGTTCCGGATGCAACGGGAGAGCGCACTTTTGCCTCTGACGGCACTGTCGACCGCGCCTCGAGCGGCGGACTGCTGTCGGAGCTTGATGAGTACGCCGTAGAGCAGGCCTTGCAGATTGCCGAGGATCGCGACGACGTCGAGGTCGTCATCATGACGCTCGGACCTGACGATGCGGCCGACGCGATCAAGCGCGCGCTCCAGATGGGCGCATCCGCTGCCATCCACATCATCGACGACCCCGTCCACGGCTCAGACGCCTTGGCTACCAGCTTGGTTTTGGCCGAGGCGATCAAGAAGGCTGGTCCGGATTTGGTGATCTGCGGCATGGCTTCTACCGACGGCACCATGGGCGTGATTCCTGCCATGATCGCCGAGCGGCTGCGGTGGCCCGCTGCGACGTTGGGGGCCACCTTGTCGGTGACCGAAGACCGCCTCACGATTCGGCGGGATACCGATATTGCGAGCCTCACGATCGAGGCACCCTTGCCAGCAATCGTCAGCGTGACGGACCAGTCCGGCGAGGCCCGCTACCCGTCGATGAAAGGCATCCTTGCGGCCAAGAAGAAGCCGGTGGAGGCGTGGACGCTGGGCGATCTCGGTATCGACGCCGCAGCGGTGGGTCTTGATGCTGCGGCGAGCAAGGTGCTGCAAACGACTCCGCGTCCACCCAAGGAGCAGGGCCGCGTCATTCTCGATGAAGACGGCGCTGGATCCGCGGCTCTGGTCGAATTCCTGGCCGCCGGCAAGTACATCTGAGAGCGAGGCTGTTGATGTCTGAGGTCCTGATTGTCGCCGAGCAGGTCGACTCGCACGTGTCGAAGCCGACCCTGGAGCTTCTCACTTTGGCTCGCAGGCTCGGCGACCCGGTTGCTGTGGTTTTTGGCGAGACCGACGACGCGGTCGCCAAGACGCTTGGGGAGTACGGCGCCACTCGAGTGCTGTTCGTGGCTGATTCGGCGGTCACGGAGTACCTCGTTGCGCCGAAGGCCGAAGCTCTTGCGCAGATCGCCGCCAGTGTGGACCCGGTCGCGGTCCTGATCAGCTCTACGCCGGAAGGGAAGGAGATTGCTGGACGGCTTGCGGTCAAGCTCGAGTCCGGCTTGATCACCGATGCGATCGACATTGCCGCCGACGGTACGACAACGCAGTCAGTATTTGCTGGAAACTGGACGGTCACCGCCGCAGTGACTCATGGAGTCCCGGTCGTAACCGTCAAGCCGAATGCGGTGACCCCCGAGCTTGCGCCAACCGAGTCCGCCACTGCGCAGGCCGAGGTGACCATCTCCGACGCGGCCCGGACCGCACGCATTGTGAGCAGCGAGCCGAAGGAGTCTAGCGGCCGCCCGGAGCTGACCGAGGCGGCAGTCGTGGTCTCCGGCGGGCGCGGCACCGGTGGCAAGTTCGCTGCCATCGAGGAGTTGGCTGACTTGCTCGGCGGCGCCGTGGGTGCCTCACGGGCGGCTGTCGATGCTGGCTGGTATCCGTACGCTTACCAGATTGGCCAGACCGGCAAGACTGTCTCCCCGCAGCTCTATATTGCGGCCGGTATCTCCGGCGCCATCCAGCACAGAGCCGGAATGCAGACATCCAAGGCCATTGTCGCGGTAAACAAGGATCCTGAGGCGCCGATCTTCGCTCTTGCCGACCTCGGAATCGTCGGTGACCTGCACAAAGTGCTTGACAGCGTCATTTCCGAGATCAAGCAGCGGAGGGTGTGACGGGACTCCGAAGGGTACGTTTCGCAGTAGCACCCGCGCACCATGACAGCCGTCCCAACCTACATTGCAACGACTGAGGCAGACTGATTGCTCATGGGCCGGATTTACCTTGACCATGCGGCCACCACACCCATGGTTCCGGAGGCCGTCGAGGCAATGACGCGAGAGCTGACCAGGGTCGGCAACGCGTCATCGCTACACGCATCCGGCCGGCTAGCTCGGCGCGTCGTCGAGGAGTCGCGAGAAGCGATTGCGGCTCAGGTCGGGGCACATCCATCAGAGCTGATCTTCACCAGCGGCGGGACCGAGTCAGACAACCTGGCCATCAAAGGCGCGTTCTGGTCGGGTACCGAGGTCGGTCGCTGTCGGGTGGTTACCTCGGCCCTGGAACACCATGCCGTCTTGGATTCAGTGGCCTGGCTTGACCAGGCGGTTGAGGCTGAGGTCAGCTACGTTCCGGTTGACCCGGCAGGTCGGATCGAGCTGTCCGCCCTAGCCGACGCCGTCGACGCGCGAACCGCACTGGTCTCAGTGATGTGGGCGAACAATGAAGTCGGCACCCTGCAGCCGGTACGGCAGGTCACCGCGGTCGCCGCCGAGCATGGTGCGGTCTCCCACAGCGACGCGGTCCAGGCCGTCGGGCATATCGAGGTCAACTTCGCAACAAGCGGGCTGGATCTGCTGAGCTTCACCGCGCACAAGCTCGGCGGACCGTACGGGATTGGTGCTTTGCTGGCGCGTCGGGAGCTTCGGTTGGCCCCAATCCTGCACGGCGGCGGTCAGGAGCGGGAGATCCGGTCTGGCACTCTCGATGTGGCCGCCACAGCTGGGTTCGCGGCAGCTCTCGAGGTTGCAACCCGAAAACGAGTGCGGGAGGAGCAGCGGTTACGTCAGCTGCGTACCGACCTGGTCAGAGCAGTGCTCGCTGTGGTCCCGTGGGCAGTCCCGTACGGCACTTCCGTGGAGCGGGATCGCCTTCCTGGCATCGCCAGTATTGGGTTCCCTGGCTGTGCCGCCGACGCCATCTTGATGTTGCTGGACTCCGCCGGGATTGACTGTTCCACCGGAGCGGCGTGCTCGGCCGGGGTCTCACAGGCGAGTCACGTGCTGCTCGCAATGGGGTATAGCGAAGCCGACGCGCGCTCGGTGCTGAGGTTCTCGCTTGGGCATTCCTCGACTTTGTCGGACGTACGGGCGCTCGCCAATGCCATGCCTGAGGCTGTCCAGCGAGCCAAGGCGGCGACCGCGTTCGCCTGATGCGCTTGGCCGCACTCGCCACCCGTGGGAGACTTGCGGCTTGCCGAGAAGCGTCCTGCGTCTGTTGGAGCTGCTCGCGCAATGCCGACGCTCGCAGATTGAGTGACGAAGGACACGAATGAAGGTACTGGCCGCGATGTCTGGCGGCGTTGACTCAGCTGTTGCCGCGGCTCGAGCCATCGAGGCGGGCCATGATGTCACCGGCGTGCACCTGGCTCTCTCCAAGAACCCGCAGAGCTACCGGTCGGGCGCTCGCGGCTGCTGCTCCGCCGAAGATGCCCACGATGCTCGGCGGGCCGCCGATGTACTCGAAATCCCGTTCTATGTATGGGATCTATCGGATCGCTTCGCCGCCGACGTGGTCAGTGACTTCGTCGCGGAATACGCAGCCGGTCGTACCCCGAACCCCTGCCTGCGCTGTAACGAGAAGATCAAGTTCTCAGCCGTTCTGGACCGCAGCGTCGCGCTCGGTTTCGATGCGGTCTGCACCGGTCATTACGCCCGACTCATCCGCAGCGCTGACGATGTTGAGCTTCATCGTGCAATTGATGCCAACAAGGACCAGTCATACGTGCTGGGCGTACTCAACCAAGATCAGCTGCGCCGCTCTTACTTTCCGCTCGGCGCCTCACGCAAGGCGAAAGTGCGTGCGGAAGCGCGAGAGCGCGGCCTGGGAGTCGCCAACAAGCCCGATAGCCATGACATCTGCTTCATCGCCAATGGCGACACAGCCGAATTCCTCGAGCAGCGGCTCGGCAATCGACCAGGGGACATCGTGGACGTAGCTGGGGCCAAGGTTGGCGAGCACGCCGGTTCGCACCGGTTCACCGTCGGGCAGCGCCGTGGTCTTCGCATCGGTACGCCGGCCCCTGATGGCCAGCCCCGCTTCGTACTGGCCATCACACCAACCACAAACACCATTACGGTCGGCCCACGGGATGCGCTGGCGGTTGGCAAGATCAGCGCCATCCGCCCCACCTGGACGAGTCGAGCGCTCGACGCGGAGTGGGCAGGCGAGGTACAGGTCCGCGCCCATGGCCTTCCCATGGCAGCAACGGTCCAGGTCCATGACGAAGGTCTGCATGTGGTGCTGGACACTGCCACCTCCGGTGTCGCGCCGGGCCAGGCCGTGGTTCTCTACGAGGGGACGCGAGTCATCGGGAGCGCGACCATAGCGGCAACACGCGCGTGACCGGCATCTCGGCGGGCCAGGAGCTTCCGCTGATCCGGACCACCGGCATTGGTTCCTGGCCGGGCACTGACATGCCTGATGCGATCAAGATCGCCTTCGCCGAGTGCCCCGAATTCCCTTATCTCCCGGAGCTTCCGGCTCGCGGATCGTACGCCGAGATGATCGGACGTTCCACCGCGTTCCTCGCCGGCCTGGCTGTTGACCTGCAACCGGCTGGGTGGCGGCTCACTGACGCTTCGGGCCGTGACCATCGGCTCGCTATCAGTACACTGCGCGCTGACCTTGATCTCCTTGAAGAGCACGCCCAGGGGTACCAGGGAACGATCAAGCTCTCCGTCGCCGGCTCTTGGACCATGGCCGCGATGATGGAACGCCCCCGTGGTGATCGACTGCTCGCTGACCGGGGAGCGCGCCGCGACCTCAGCCAATCGCTTGCCGAGGGAATCGCCCAGTTCGTTGCCGAGCTCGTCCGCCGCCTGCCAGATGTCGAGTTCTTAATCCAGCTGGACGAGCCGCTGTTGCCTGCTGTGCTTTCCGGGACTATAGCCACCGCAAGCGGTTTCTCGCGCCATAGTGCGATCGAGGTCAGTGAGGTCAGCGGCGCGATCTCCCATACCGTTCACCGGCTCGCGCCGACCCCAATTGCGGTGCACTGTTGCGCGACAGCGCCGCCTATCGAACTCATGCGCTCAGCCGGCGTTTCTGGCGTGCTCGTCGACGTCGACAGGCTCTCCGGCCCGGATTGGGACGCGGTAGGACCAAGCCTCGAGGCCGGACTGTGGGTCGGCCTGGGTGCGTTGCCCACCGACGGGGCCCTCGGACCCGATCAGCTGTCCCGGAGGGTTCTGCAGCGCCTCCGTGATCTCAATCTGGACCCGGAGCTGCTGGCGGCACAGACCGTGATCACGCCGGCTTGCGGCCTGGCCTCAGCGACCCGCGATGCAGCAGTACGCGCGCTCCGAACCTTGCGCACCGCGGCGCAAATCGTCACCGAGCAGCTTGCGGCCTAGCTCTCGTGGCCCGACCAGACGTCGGTACCGGGCGTTAGTGTGCGTACGTGGCGAACGAGATCATCTCCACGCCGGCAGGCGAACCAGAAATTGAGCGTTCCGAGTCGTTGGCGGAGGCGAGTCAGCGGCACGCAGATCTCAGCGAGCGGGTGAACGAAGCGCGCTGGCGGTATTACGTGCTCGACGCGCCAACAATGTCCGACGGCGAGTTCGACGCCTTGATGCGCCAACTCATCGAGCTGGAAGATGGGTTCCCCTCACTGCGTACGCCGGACTCGCCGACCCAGCAGGTCGGCAGCCCGCCATCAACCACATTCGCACCGGTAGAACACCTGCAGCGACTGATGAGCCTGGACAACGCGTTCAGCCGGGAAGAGCTTGACCGCTGGGCCCAACGTGCGATTCGCGAGCTGGGGGAAAAGCGGCTCCAAAAGTCCGGCTATCTCTGCGAGCTCAAGGTCGACGGCCTGGCGATCGATCTGGTCTACCAGGGCGGCCGGTTAATACGTGCAGCGACCCGAGGCGACGGACGCGTGGGTGAAGATGTCACAGCCAACGTCAAAACGATCAAGGTCATCCCGCATCGGCTGTCTGGCGCTGATGTTCCCGAAACGCTCGAGGTACGCGGCGAGGTCTACTTTGCGGTGACCGAATTCGCTGCCCTCAACGAATCGCTCGTCTTGAGCGGAAAGGCACCGTTCGCCAATCCCCGCAATGCAGCAGCTGGTTCCTTGCGACAAAAGGACCCGAAGGTTACCGCCTCACGGAATTTGGGCTTTGTCAGCCACGGGATTGGCGTCCTCGAAGGATTCACGGCCGATCGGCTCTCCGACGCATACGACGCGATGGATCGTTGGGGACTGCCGGTCAGCCCTCATCGCAAGCTGGCTCGGAGCCTGGCTGAGGTCTGGGAACGAATCGAGTACTTCGGCGAGCACCGGCATTCAGTTGAGCACGAGATCGATGGGGTCGTGGTGAAGCTGGACGAGCGAGCGGTGCAGGACCAGCTCGGCTCGACGTCGCACGCTCCACGGTGGGCGATCGCTTACAAATACCCTCCCGAAGAAGTCACCACCAAGCTCCTTGACGTCAATGTCAACGTCGGACGGACTGGTCGAGTGACTCCTTTTGGTGTCATGCAACCAGTCCAGGTCGCCGGGTCGACGGTGGGTATGGCGACGCTCCACAACGCCAGCGAGATCGTCCGCAAAGGAGTGCTCATCGGCGACACGGTTGTGCTGCGCAAAGCCGGTGACGTCATCCCGGAGATTGTCGGTCCGGTTGTAGACCTGCGCGATGGCACCGAGCGGGCGTTCGTGATGCCTACCCACTGCCCTGCCTGTAGTACCGAGCTGCGACCGGAAAAGGCGGGCGACGCTGACCTGCGTTGTCCCAACACGCGGTCGTGTCCGGCGCAGCTTCGGGAGCGGTTGTTCCATGTCGCCAGCCGTGAGGCTCTGGACATCGAGGTTCTTGGCTACCAGTCGGCGCAGGCATTGCTCGACGCCGGCCTGCTGACCGATGAAGGCGATTTGTTCGGCCTGACCGAGGAAAAGCTCTCCAAGACCGACTTCTTCACGACCAAGTCCGGGGCCCTCTCGGCTAATGGCGCCAAGCTGCTGGCCAACCTAGAGGCGGCGAAGACCAGGCCACTGGACAAGTTCTTGGTAGCGCTATCGATTCGGCACATCGGCAAAGGCGTAGCACCGGACGTTGCAGCAGCATTCGGCGACATCGATGCTCTGGGCAACGCGACCCCCGAAGAGCTCGCCAAGGTGGAGGGCATCGGACCGACGCTCGTCACCGCAATCATCGACTGGTTCGCCGAACCTTGGCACCGCGAGATCGTGGCCAAGTGGAAGGCCGCTGGATGTGTCATGCGAAGCGAGCCCAAACAGACAAGGGAGCAAACGCTGAGCGGCCTGTCCGTTGTGGTCACTGGCTCTCTGGAGGGGTATACCCGCGACTTGGCAGCCGAAGCGATCACCTCGCGCGGCGGCAAGGTCGCCGCGTCGGTGTCGAAGAGGACTAGCTTCGTTGTCGTAGGCGATGCCCCGGGATCGAAGTACGAAAAGGCTCTGGAGCTGAAGGTGCCGGTGCTCAGTGGTGCGGAAGCCTTCCAGGTGCTGCTCGACCAGGGCGCTGAGGCGGCGCACAAAGTCGCGACCGTTGGGGAGTAGCGCTTACAGCAGGAAAGCTGCGAAGAACTGCCTCTCGTCGCCGATGCCGAAGCCCAAGCTGCCAGTCATCAGGTAGTAGACGTACCAACCGAGCAGAAAAATTGCGATCAGAGCACCAAGCAACGCGAGCGTGACCCAGATCCGCATGCGCCGCTTCTGTTTAGTGCTGGGTACCTTCACCGGACCCCATTCGCCGATCGTCGGCTGCACGCGCGGCGGCGTTCCTCC
Source organism: Actinomycetota bacterium (assembly GCA_046725775.1). Taxonomy (GTDB): domain Bacteria; phylum Actinomycetota; class Actinomycetes; order Propionibacteriales; family Propionibacteriaceae; genus Microlunatus. The sequence continues at coordinate 8,629 of JBKOZG010000309.1, forward strand.
ATGCAGGTTGAGGTTGCTAAAGATCCTCGGCACCGGACCACTTTAGTCGGCGGAGGGAGGCGCCGGCGCTGCGAGCTAACCTGCCGACTCCTCGAGGCTCAGAAGAACAAATCGTGCAACCCGTAGAACCCGGTGGCCACCAGCAGGAACCGGCATAGTCGGCCAACCAACACGGTGAGCCCGAACCAGACAGGGCTCATCGTCGTCGCCCCTGCCAAAAGCGCAACGGCGTACAGCGGGGGAAAACCGACAATCGCAGCAACCAGGACGATCGGCAGTCCCCAGCGTTCCTGTCCAACCAGATCAAGCAGCTTGGCCATGACCGCGCGAAACCGGGCACGAGCTGGCCCTACCGGGTGTTGTTTTCGGACCTCTCGGCGATGCTTGATGAAGGAGAGCTCCTTTCCCTGACGCACGCCAAAGAAAAGCAAGAGCTTCCCGACTGTTTGGCCGAGTGCAATGCCGATTGCAATGGGAATGGGCCCAGCAACAGCAGACATCTGCGAGGCGATGACGTACGCCTCGGCGTTGACAATCGGTATGACCGCAGAAACGGTTCCGAAACCGATCGAGGTGAGCAAGGCGACGAGCTCAGCCCACCCGAATGCACCCACGCGCCGACCGTACCCGAGGTCGAGAGTGCCCTTACTTGACGAGCGCCGCGAGGTGATGCAGTCGCGCGATCTCAGAGTCGAGAAAGGCGGGTCCACCTAAGCGGCCGATTACGATCACCCGATCCCGGGCCAGCGGAGTGACGACCGCCGTGGTGTCGCCCCAACCCGGGCTCCAGTCCGCGTCCAGGTCGGTGCGGTGCGTGGTATCGAACGGTGAGAACTTCGCGGCGATCTCGGGCGTCAGGTCCGGTGCCAGGGTGGTCGAGAAGCTCGGGCGAGGTGCAGCGTCCGACACATCGATCAAGGTCGCCCAATGAGAACGAAAAACGACAGGGCAGAGCGAGACGAGTGTTTCCGCGGCATGTGGCGGATCAGCCGTCATCCGCTCCAGCGCCTCCAGGTCGGACTGCAGCCCGCCTCCCTCGGGATAACGCGCAATCCACCCCACGTGTACTCCAGCGAGGTTCTGGCATGCGGTCACAATGGTCTCAGGCAGCTGGTTGGTCGGTAGGTCGACGATGAAATCGTCGACGACGCTGCCGTCTGACTTCTTCTCCACGATCTCGACCGCGTTGATGTCGGCGCCGACGCTTCCCATTGCCGTCGCCACGGACCCCAGCGAACCTGGTCGGTCCGGCAGGGTGATCCGCATCAGGAACACATCAACATCTTTCCTTACCTCGATTACCGCGGTGTTTCGGGTCGATCACGGTGCCAATGGTTGCGGTGGATCGTGCTTCGCTCCATGTGTTCATGTACTCAGTTCTGAGCCATGCTCAGATCCCTCGGCTAAGCATGGAAGCCTTGTGGCGTGCCGCGCTTCGAACCTTTTGCCGCGATCCGTTACGCCACCGACGATTTGGCCTCGGTGATCGCGCCACCGTATGACGTGTTGTCCGAGGCTGACGTGGAGACCCTCCAGGCGAGGTCGCCCCACATC
>JBKOZG010000151.1:0-13656 GCA_046725775.1 Actinomycetota bacterium
GATGTGTATAAGAGACAGTCGCTGCTGGATCTGGCGGATCCCGAGTGGCATGGCCGGTGGGGCGCCGCACCCGGCGGGGCAGACTTCCAGGCGATCGTCAGCGCCCTGCTGGAACTCGAGGGCGAGCAGGTTACTGGCGACTGGCTCGAGGACATGAAGGCCGGCTACAAGAACTACAGCGGCAACAACACGGTGTTGCAAGGCGTCAACGCCGGCGAGGTCGATGGCGGCATCATTTACCACTACTACTGGTACCGGGATCAGGCGAACACCAAGGAGAACAGCGCGAACACCAAGCTCCACTACTTCCGCGGGGAGGATCCGGGAGCGTTCATTTCTGTCTCTGGCGGCGGCGTGCTTCGCACGGCCAAACACCACGACCAGGCGCAGGAGTTCCTGAAGTTCATCACTAGCAAGGCCGGTCAAGAATCCCTCGCCGACAGCACCGACCTGGAGTACCCGGTGGGATCGGGTGTTGCGGCAGCACCTGCCCTCGAGCCGCTGAAGGACCTCGACGCTCCGACTGTGAACCCGTCTGAGCTGAATGGCCCGAAAGTGGTCGAGCTGATGACCCAAGCCGGACTCATCTAGCTCCACTGAAGAAGTAGAAGGCTGTTCATGACATGGGAGCCGCGATGGCACAACTGACCGCCGAACCCTCGGTCACAGCGCCCGCCCCCGCCATCTCGCTTGGCGAGCGGTCTTCGCCCCGCCTCGTACGCCCCCAGACCGGATCCTCGGACCGGCTTCTTTACGCGGTGGCCGTCCCGGTCGTCTTGCTGGGCCTGATCCCGGTTGGCTTCATCATTCACGAGTCGCTGATTTTGGGCTGGGCGGGCATCGAGCCGATCCTCTTTCGCCCGCGGGTCGCCGACCTGTTGAGCAATACTGTTTCGCTCGCCGTTGTGTGCGTCCTCGGCTGCGTGGTGATCGGGGTCGGCGCGGCCTGGTTGATCGAGCGGACCGACCTGCCGGGCAGGCGAGTCTTCGGAGCCCTGCTGGTGGCCCCGCTGGCCGTGCCGGCGTTCGTCAACAGCTATGCGTGGGCTTCGCTTGTGCCCAGGTTCGAGGGACTTGCCGCCGCTGGCCTGGTCACCGTGCTGTCCTACTTCCCTTTCGTCTATCTGCCGGTGGCCGCCGTCCTCCGCGGGCTGGACACGTCGTTGGAGGAGAGCGCCCAGGCACTGGACCGTGGACGGATTGCGATATTCATGGGCGTCGTCTTGCCGCAGTTGAGAGTCGCCATACTCGGCGGCGCACTGCTGGTAGGCCTACACATCCTGGCCGAGTTCGGCGCCCTGCAGATGATCGGCTATGAGACCTTTACCACCGTGATCCTGGTGCAGTACCAGTCGACGTTCAATGGGCCCGCCGCGACAATGCTGGCCGGCTTGCTGGTGCTGTGCTGCCTGTTCTTTCTGTGCGCCGAACTGGCTGCGCGCGGCCGGGCCCGGTATGCCAGAGTCGGATCCGGCGTAGCACGAACCGCCCGTCTGGCCCGGCTCGGAGCCGCTCGCTGGCCTGCACTGCTCGCACTCAGCACTCTCTTAGTGCTCGCCCTCGGCGTACCCGCATTTGCGATCACCCGGTGGTGGCTCCATGGCGCCCACATCGGGTCGGACCTGATGATCGCCTTGCTCAGCACGCTGCGGCTCGGCGCGCTCGGCGCGTTGGCCACTACCGCCGCCGCAATGCCGATCGCGTGGCTCGCGGTCCGCCGGCGCGGTCGGCTCAGCACCCTCTTGGAGCGCAGCGCGTATCTCACCAGCTCGCTGCCGGGCGTGGTCGTGGCTCTGGCTTTGGTCACGGTGGCGATCCGATGGGCTCATCCGGTGTACCAGACGACAACGCTGGTGGTGGTGAGCTACTTGATGCTTTTCCTGCCGCGGGCCTTGGTCAACCTGCGAACCGGCATCGCACAGACGGCACCCGAGCTGGATGATGCGGCGCGGGCACTCGGGGCCTCAGAGCTGCGGCGAATCATAAAGGTCACCCTTCCGCTGATCGCGCCGGGACTCGCCTCTGGAGCGGCGTTCACTTTCCTGGCAATCTGCACGGAGCTGACGGCGACTCTGCTGCTCGCACCGGCCGGCACCATGACTCTCGCCACACAGTTCTGGAACTACAGCGACAGCCTCGACTACGCAGCGGCCGCCCCTTTCGCGGCGACGATGATTGCACTGGCTGCGCCGCTCACGTACATCATGCTGCAGCAGTCACGTAAGGTGCGCCGACAATGACGCTTGCTCTTCAGTTACACGGCCTCCGCCACTCATACGGTGGAGTCGAGGTGCTGCACGGGCTGGACCTCACTGTGGCCGCGGGTACCACGTTAGCCATACTTGGGCCGTCGGGCTGCGGCAAGTCCACCCTGCTACGGCTGGTGGCCGGGTTCGAGCGACCGCAGTCTGGCAGTATCGCTATCGGTGGACGCACGGTGGCGCGGGTGGGGGCAGAAGCACCAGAGGTCTCGGTCTCGCCGCAACGCAGGGATATGGGTTACGTGGCTCAGGAAGGGTCGCTGTTCCCGCATCTGACCGTACGCCGCAACATCGCTTTCGGCTTGCCACGCAGGCAGCGTCGCGACCGCGAGCGCGTCGTCGAGCTCTTGGGCTTAGTTGCGCTGAGCGCCGACTATCTCGACCGTTACCCCCATGAGCTGTCCGGCGGACAGCAGCAGCGGATCGCGCTTGCTCGGGCGCTCTCCCGCCGCCCTTCGCTCGTGCTCTTGGACGAGCCCTTTAGCGCACTTGACACTGACCTTCGCGTAGCGACGCGTACGGCGGTCGTGGCAGCGCTACAGTCCGCCGGCGTGACGACCGTGCTCGTCACCCACGACCAGGGGGAGGCCCTGTCGTTCGCCGACATCCTGGCCGTGATGGTGGACGGGCGGTTCACTCAGGTAGGCGAAGCCACGCAGGTGTACGAGTCGCCCGCGGACCTTCAGACTGCCTCTCTCGTCGGGAGCACGCTGGTGCTCGACGGAACCGTGCGAGATGGTGTGGCGAGCACGGCGCTCGGGCCCATCGACGTCCGTGGGCCCTCTCCGATCGGAGCCGCCTCGATCCTTCTGCGACCGGAGCAGTTCGCCGTGCGGCCTCTGGTATACGCCGCGCGCGAGCGAGCCGGTCGCAACAGCGGTCCCCGAGTCCGGAAGGTCGAGTTCTTCGGTCATGACCGGGTGCTCGAGATCGACTGGCCCGACCGCAACTTGTGGGGGATCCGGGCCCGCGTGCCCGGACAAGTCGAATGCGGTATCGAAGATCCGGTGGAGATCACCGTCACGGGCACCGGCATCGCTTTTCCCCAACGTTGAGTGTGAGTCAGCGCGGCCAGTTCAGTGATCAGTTAGGCGACCTGGCCGATCCGCGTGCATCGCGCAAGAGGCGGTCACCTGAGGTCCGGGAAGGCCCCCGAAGTCACCCCGACCCTAGCCCTGAAAGGCTCGGCCGCCTATCGTAGCCGCCAATGACGCCGGACTAGCGTTGTGGGATGACCGAGCCCGTCCCCGAACCCAGGAATGTCGGCCCCATCGCTGGTGGCAACCTGCGGGCCTCTGACGCCGACCGCGAACAGGTGGCCACCGTGCTCAGCACCGCGTACGCCGAAGGCAGGCTGACCCGCGAGGAACATGACGAGCGGATCGACCAACTGATGGCGGCCAAGACGTTCGACGACCTGATCCCGATTACCCGTGATCTTGTGGTCGCTGGTACACGCACCCCTGTCGCGAGCCAACATTCCACGAGCCGTTTTACGATCGACACCACGGCACAGAAGGCCGAGCCCGACAGGATGATCGCGATCTTTGGCGGTGTTAGCCGCCGCGGCCGGTGGCGGGTGCGTAAGAACATCCAGTCGCTGACCCTCTTCGGCGGAACGGATCTTGATCTTCGTGATGCGATCTTCGAGGCCCCGGTGGTGGAGATCTCCGGTTTCTGGTGCTTCGGGGGCCTCGACATCAAGGTGCCGGAAGGCATCGAGGTGCGCGACCAGACTGCGGGGATCTTCGGCGGCACCGACATCCATGATGTGGGCAATCCGGCACCGGGCGCACCGACCCTGGTGATCAAGGGCGTGTCGCTGTTCGGCGGAGTATCGGTACGTGGCCCGAAGCCGAGTAAGCGGAGGAAATGACGGAGGACGGTTGCAATTCGCCGTGTGCAGCTCGGTAAGCCCATGCCAAGCTGCACGTAGCCTGAACCTGTTATGGAAGAACTGTTCCGGCGGACGCTATCACGCGGGGAAATCGATCAATTTCCTTCTGTGATTTGGGTTTTACCGTTGGTTGGAGAGTGTTGGGAAAGGGTCTAGCTGGGCGATTGCGGACTCTTTGCGGACCGCGAGATGATCTTGGTCAACGTTTCGGCTTCCGCGGTCGGTGTGTGCCGCCCACTCGCAGATGGTGTCGGCATTCCAGGCTTGGGTGGCACCGATGAAGCTATCCGGTGGCGGCATCTTGCCGCGAGTGGCGTATCCGGACACCGTGCTCGGCCGTACGCCGAGGTACCCCGCCACTTCGTGAATGCTCCACCACCGCACTCCACAAAGACCCGCGCCGGGATGGCCGCACCAGCCCACGCTCGGCCATCATGATTGGCCGATCGAAGACGTCGCCTCCCACGGTAGCGGCGGGAAGTCCCATTTGGACTTGAGGAAGGTCGCCATGACTAGGCGTGCACCCCGGTATCGACCACGAAAGCGGACGAGCAGGAAGTCCAGGTGCGCACGTCGTCTCTGAGACGAAGGCGTCGCGCCTCACGTCGATCATGACGTGTGATTGTGCGGCCAGCCCTCGCGTTCGCCGGGGCGGCGACCAGCCCGGCGAGCGTCAGACCGATTAGCAGCAGGGGCGGCGAGGCCCGTCGGAGCAGGTTCCCGCGCTTCTCCTGATCAGTCGGGCGACGCCGATCGATGTGTCGGCCATGCCGTAGAAGACGAACGGGACGCCGTCGATCTCGGCGACGGCGGTGGGGAAGACCACGTTGGGGACGGTGCCGACGCGCTCCTCGTCGGTCTCCGCGACCAGCAGCGGCGAGGCGCTGCGCTGGAGAACCTCCCAGGGCTCCTCGCCGTCGAGGATCATGCCGCCGACGACGTAGTGCGTTTGCTGCTGCTGGACCGTGGTCGGATCGATGACCCCGGTGACCCCATGGTGGAGCACCAGCCACCCCTCCGGCACCCGTACGGGTGGTGGGCCGCCACCGATCTTGAGCTCCTCCCAGGCGAATTCCGGGCCGGCCAGGAACCGGTGGCCGCTCCACAGGGTGAGGGCACGGGGGTCTCGCCGGACATCGGTCAGCGGCAGAAAGCTGATCCAGATGCTCTGATGCCGGTCTGGCGCCCAAGGCGGGGTCGCCGTGGCTCGGTCGTCCCCGGTGAAGGGCCGCAGGAGGCCCATCGGCCGGTGCAACACGGCGAGGCTGGACGTCCCGTCCGGCGCAGTCACCGGCTCCGGGAAGAAGACGGTGTCCTTGTTGTGGAACAAGTTGAGGTCAACGTCGGACCCGTCGTCCCAGCGGTAGAGGACAGGCCCCCGGCGCTTCCAGTGGCGCAGGTCGGTCGAGGTAGCGATCGCCGTCCGCGGACCGAGTGGCCCGAGGGCCACATAAGTCATCACGTACAACCCGATCGCCTCGATCCAGGTGACCCGAGGGTCCTCCACACCGGCGTTGCCGGGCGCGGTCTCCCAGCTCTGCACCGGTTCCAGGACCATGCCGAGCCGCTCGACCGCGGCCGGCACCCCGTCGGTGATCCTGACCCGGAGTAGCCCGACCCGGGAGACGTTGCCCTTCGCGACGACCCGCGGCAGCAGGTACAGCTCGCCGTCGGGTCCCCAGCCCGACGCCGGGTTGAGCACGCCCTCCGCCTCGCGCGGGTCGTCGGGGTCGGCGGTCATCAGTACGCCCACACGCACCAGCGCGTACGGGAAGTCCGCGGTGGCCGGCCCCCTCACCCCTTCACCCCGGAGCCGAGATCGCTGGCCACGAAGTACCGCTGGAAGACGATAAACAAGATCACCACCGGCGCCGCCAGCACCACCGCACCGGCGAGCGCGGCACCGAATGGGTTGGCCGCCGACCCGGCCACGTTGCTGATGTAGTTGGCCAGCGACACCGCCAGCGGCTGCATGTCGGCCCGCTTGGTGATCAGGAACGGCCAGAGGAACTCATTCCAGGGACCGATGAAGGTCAGCAGCACCACGGTGACCAGGGCGGGGCGGATCAGCGGCAAGGCGATTCGCGTCAGCATCTGCACTTCGCTCGCCCCGTCGATGCGCGCGGCCTCGAACATCGCCTGCGGCAGCTGCAGGAAGTACTGCCGGAAGATGATCACCGCGGTGGAGTTGATCGCGAACGGCAGGATCATCCCGAGGTAGTTGTCCGCCAGCCCGTAGCTGCGGGCGATGAGCACGTAGAGCGGCACGATGAGCAGCTGGAACGGGACCACTTGGATCAGCAGCGCCAGGGCGAAGGTGGTGCCCCGGCCCCGCCAGTGCAGCACCGACAGCGCGTAGCCGGCCAGCGCGCCGAGGACGACGGTGCACACGATCACCCCGCTGGCGAAGATGCCGGAGTTGATGACGCCCTGCAGCAGGTCGATCCTCGAGTCGATCGCCAGGTAGTTGGCCCCGGTGAGGTTGCCGGGGACGGGGAAGGCCCCGGCGACGCTCTGGTCTGGCTCGCGCTGCAGCGACCCGATCACCATGTAGTAGAAAGGGAAGAGGAAGGCCAACGCACCGAGGCCGAGGACGACCCCGCGCAGTACAACGTGGAACCTGGGCATCAGTCCCGGCCTCCGACGAAGCGGTTCTGCAGGTAGGCGATGATGAGCGTGCCGAGAACCAGCAGGACCCCAATGGCGGCGGCGTAGCCGGGCTGGCCCTGCTGGATGCCCTCCTGGTACATGATCAGCACCGGCGAGGCGGAGGCGCCGTTCGGTCCGCCGCCGCCGGTGAGCAGGTACGGCTCGGTGAACAGGTTTGCCCCGGTCACCGTGGCCAGCAGCAGCACCAGCACCGTTGCCGGCCGGACCCCCGGGATGGTGACGTGCCTGAACGCCTGCCAGCGCGAGGCGCCGTCGGTGGCGGCGGCCTCGTACAGTTCCTGGGCGACGTTCTGCAGGGCCGCGAGGTACAGCAGGATGTAGAACCCGAGCTGCTTCCAGGTGACGAACAGGGCGATGGACGGCATCGCCAAGCGCTCGTTGATCAGCCAGGACGGGTCCGGCGCCAGCGGGCCGAGCAATTGGTTGATCAGCCCGTTCCCGCTGAACAGGAAGAGCCAGACCCCTACCACCGCGACACCAGCGGTCACGTAAGGCAGGTAGAACGAGACCCGCAGAAACGCGCGGGCGTGCACTACCTGGTCGAGCAGGGTGGCGAGCACCAGCGACAGAACCACGGTCAGCGGGACGTTGATCAGCAGGAAGATGCCGACGTTGACGAAGGAGCGGCGCACCGCCGGGTCGGTCAGCGCGGCGACGTAGTTCTCCAACCCAACGAAGGGCCGCTCCACCTGGACGCCGGGGGCGGTGAAGAAGTAGTCGTGCAGCGACATGTACACCGCGAGGCCCAGCGGGTAGGCGAAGATCACCGCGAGGAAGATCAGATACGGCGCGCTGAACAGCGGTCCGAGGAGGCTCGACGCCGCGAACCTCCGTCGTCGCCTCGCCGCCGGCTCCGGAGCGGCCACCGTAGGAGTGGCCGCCGGCGCCCGCACCGTCACGGCGACTTACCTTCCGGCCAGCGAGGTGACCTTCTCGGCCGCCTCGTTCAGCGCTGTCGGCACGTCGCCTTCGCCGCTGATCACGGCCCGGGTGTAGGCGTCCCGGAGCGTCTGCAGCATCTCCACCGTCTGCGGGCCGCCGGGCACCTCCACGGTACGGGCCGCCTGGTCGGCGAACTGCTCGTACTCCGGGTTCTTGGTGAAGTAGTCGGCGTACGTTGTGGGCAGGTCCTTGCGGATCGGCATCTGGCCGGTCTTGGTCAGCAGCGCCTCGTCCTGCTCGGGGCTGGTCGCGAACTTCAGCACGTCCCACGCGGTGCCCTGGTTCTGGCAGGCGGTGTACAGCCCGATGTTCTTGGCGTCGCTGAAGGTGTAGGTCTCCGCCGCCGGCTTCCCCTGTGAGGTCGGGACCGGCACCGCACCCCAGTCAATGTCCTTGTACACCGCGATCGCCCACGGCCCGACGATGGCCATCGCGGAGACCTTGTCCGCGAACGGGTCGCCCTGCAGCTTTTCCTTGCCGGCCAGCCCCTGGCTGTAGATCGACTTCCAAAACTCCGCGACCGCGACCCCAGCCGGGTCGTTGAACGTCGCCTTGCCGTCCTCGACGATCTGCTTGCCACCGGACTCGGCAGCGTACAGCGGTATGAAGTCGAACTGGATCTGGAAGAACTCGCTGGTCGGCGCCGGGTAGATGGCGTATTTCGCCGCCTTGGAGTCCTTGAGCTTCGTGGCCGTCGCCAGGAAGTCGGCGTAGCTGGACAGCTTCGGGTCCTCCGGGTCCAGGCCGGCCTTGTCGAACAGGTCCTTGTTGTAGAAGATCATCACCGGGTTCGACTTCCAGGGCAGCTGGTAGTAGCTGCCGTCGGTCTGGTATTGCTGCGCGACGTCGCCGCTGCGCTCCTCGATGTAGGCCTTGTTGTCGGGGAACGTGCTGAGGTCCACCAGGCCGCCCTGCCGCTGGAACTGGCCTACGGCCGAGGGCGCGGTGTTGAACACTAGGCACGGCGCGGTGCCGGCGGTGATGGCGGCGCCGATCACCTCCTCGCTGGTCTTGCCCGCCGGGATCTCCTGGCCCTTCACCTGCTCATCGGGGTGCGCCGAGTTCCACGCCTGCACCATCGCCTTGCCCCAGGCGACTTCCTGCTCGTTGTTGGAGTACCAGACGGTGATCGGACCGCGTTTGGCCACGGCCTCGTTGCTGGGGCCCTCGCCGCCGCCGTCACCGGAGCCGCCGCAGGCGGCCAGGGTCAGGGAGAGGCTCAGGACAGCGGTGAGCGCCAGGATAGTGCGGATGGGACGGTGCATGGGTGGGTCTCCTAGTCCGATGTCGAGGTAAAGGGAGGCGGCGCGACGGAATCGCCGTGAGTGAGCTGGGCGGCGGGCAGCCAAACGTTGTCAGCCTGGCCTTCCGCCACGAAACGGAGCAGAGTGGTGGCGGCCGTGGCTCCCCACAGCTCGGCGTCCGCCACGATCGTGGTAAGGGCGGGGTGGGTGTGGCGGACCATCTCGGTACCGTCGTAGCCGATGATCGAGATCTGCCCGGGGATGTCGATCCGGCGCGACTGCAGCACGCCGAGACCGGCGATCGCCATCGGGTCGTTGGCGTAGACGATCGCTGTCGGCGGCTGGGCCCGGTCGAGAAGGGCGCGGGTGGCCGCGGCGCCCGCTGCCATCGTGAAGTCGGTGCTCATCACGCACAGTCCGTCGAGCCCGGCGGCCCGCACGGTCCGCGCGAACGCCGCCCGGCGCCTGCGTGCGTGCACGTACTGCTGGTCGCCGGCCACGTAGGCGATGCGGATGTGCCCGAGGTCGATGAGGTGCTGGACTGCGCTGGCGACGCCAATCGTGTCGTCGAGGTTGACCGACGGCAGCCCGACGGTCTGGTCGAGGCGGCCGACCAGCACGGCCGGGAGGCCGAGCTGCTCGAGCATCCGGACGCGCGGGTCCTGTCGCCGCAAGTCGGTGAGGAAGACCCCGTCGACCCGGTTGTCCGTGACCAGTGCGCGGTAGGCCCGCTCCTCGCTCGCCGCATCGGGGACGACGCTGAACACGAGGACGCGGCCCTGGCGCGCCAGCACCGACTCGACACCGGCCATGAAGGCCGGGAAGAACGGGTCGGCCGCAACGATCTCCGGGCTGCGCCGGATCACCAGACCCAGCGCGTACGTGGTCCGCGTCGACAGAGTGCGGGCCTTGATGCTGGGGCGCCAGTTCAGCTCCTCGGCGACGCGGAGGATGCGGGCCCGGGTCGCGGCCGCCACCCCGGGTCGCTTGTTCACCACGAACGAGACCAGGCCTTTGCTGACCCCGGCACGACGTGCGACGTCGTTGATCGTCGGCACGGCACGGCGGCGCTCGACGACCACGTCCCCGTCGGCCACCTTGCCCCCATTCTCACGCGCCTTGGCGTTCCTAAACCGGTTTTAGTGACAGTAGAACGGGCTGGTAAAGGAGGTCAAGAGACCCCTGATAGCGCTTGACACGGTCACGAACCGCGGCCGGCTGGTGCGACCTGGGTGGTCGCGTACGCCGCGGAAGGCCTGGGTGCCAATCAGCACCGCGACCGGCAGGCGGAGCAGCCGTGCGGCGGTAGCGGCGACGACGCTCATCGCGTCCAGGCCGTCCGCCCCGGAGAACAGGGCCAGCGTCGGGTCATGGTCACGACCCTCCGGGGCCACCGAAGCGTACCCCAGGGGATGTGGGCGGGGTTGGCGATCACCGGGTCGAAGGTGCCGCTGACAGACACAACGAAGTCTCGCGCCGGAAGCGGATCGTCTCCCTACCGCCGCGATCGTCGACCTGCTTGCTCACAGAGAATCTCAGTCAGTGGAGCGACAGAGCCGCTCAACTTTTGGTCCGAAGAGGACTGGATCTTTGCAGACGAAACTGGTCGGGCCGTCAATCCCCGAACCGACTGGGACGGCTGGAAGCCTCTACTTGCAACCGCTGGCGCCCGCGACGGGCGCGCCTCCACGATGCCCGTCACACCGCAGCTACAGATCTTCTGCTGCTCGGCGTGCACGAGCGCACGATCATGTGCGTTCGGGGCCGGTCAACCACTGCGATGGCGAGCCGCTACACGCACATAATCACGCCGATCCACAGTGACCTGGCCAGCCGCCTCGACGGCCTCATGTGGTCCGGCAGGGGCGCACCAATCGGGACCAATTGAGGCCATATTTGAGACCACAGCCAAGAACGCTGGGGCCCACCTTGCCGTGCGGCCCGGCGTTTGCGTGTCATGCTGGGGTGGCGGCGGGATTTGAACCCGCGGACGGTTGCCCCTCACGCGCTTCGAATTCTGCGGCTGGTGGTTCGGAGGCTTCGCTGGCGTACATCTTGGCCGTTGCCAACCGGTGGCGGGCCACATGCCGGCGGGCCGGTGTGACCGGCGTCAGCCTTCACAGTTGCAGGCACTACTACGCTTCAGGAATGCTCGCCAACGGTGCCGACATCGTGACTCTTGGGCCATAAGCGGCCGAGTACCACCATGGACCTGTACGCGAATCATGCCTGGGTGACCGCCGAGGACCGGGCACGATCGGGTGCGGCCGCTCTGATGGCCAGTGCTGACAGTTGCGGACCGCTGAGCCGTAAGGCCTTCCAAATAAGAGAAAACGATCACAGGACGCGGTTATGGAAGAACTGTTTGCGCCACCGGCGTACGAGTGGAAGCGGCTTTCAGAGAAGTACCGCTCGATGCTTATGCTGACCACCCTGATCGTTCCGCCCATCATTCTCACAATTCCAGCGGTGATCGTTGGAGTTGCATCAGGTAAGTGGTGGATTTCGGGTCTGATTTGGGCGGCTGCGGTACTCATCGTGATCGTCCGGCTGGCCTTCGTCACTCGAAGCTGGCGCTCCTGGGGTTACGTGGAACGAGAGGACGATCTCTACATCACCCACGGCGTCATGTTCCGAAGCCTGATAGCGGTGCCGTACGGCCGAATGCAGCTGGTCGAGGTCGAGTCCGGCCCATTGGAACGCGCTTTCGGGCTTGCCACGGTCACCTTGAAGACAGCGAGCCCCGAGACCGGTGCCCGCATTCCCGGCCTCGCCCCGGAGGAGGCAACGCGATTGCGAGACCGGCTGACCGAGCTCGGCGAAGCTCACGCCTCAGGACTATGACCGCCTCGCAGCCGCCTCAGGACACCTCGCCCATCGAGCCGACCACTACCACTTCACCGAGCCCGCCGGATCCGACTGCGGCAACCATCAAGCAGACCGAGCGACCGCATCCCCTGACACCCTTGGTCCGTGGTTGGTTGATCCTCGTTGCGATCGCTATCGGCTGGGGCCGGGAGATCGTCACGGGCAGCGCGGGTGAGAATCAATTCGACGCTGGCGGCCTGGCCTGGTTCTTGCTGGTCCTTGCCATTGTTGTGCTGTTGGCTGCGATCGCCGGTTTCATTACCTGGTACTTCACCCGATTCGTAATCGACGACGAAGAACTGCGCATCGAGTCCGGCGCGATCTTCAAGAAATCCACGAAGATTCCGTTCGAGCGGCTCCAGTCGGTCGACATCATCCAACCGCTCGCTGCCCGACTGGTCGGACTTGCCGAGCTCCGCCTGGACGCCGGGAATAGCAGCACGAAGCTGCGCTACTTGAGCCGCGGCAAAGCCTCCCGACTCCGCGACTATCTGCTCACCCGGGCCCACGGACAACAGGCCAGTATTCGCGATCTTGATCAACAAGCAGCGGCGAACATCTTCACCGACCTGGGCGCAACTGATCGGCCGCTGGTCCAGGTCTCCCCGCAGCGGCTGATCCTCAGCTTTTTGCTCTCAACGGAATGGATAATCCCGGCAGCCATCACGATCATCATCCTCGTCGTGACCACAGCCCTCGCGGCGACTCCGTACGCACTGGGCGGCTTGATTCCCTTGCTGATCGGCATGCTGACACTGGTCTGGCGGCGGGTCATCGGCATGTTCAACTTCACCCTGGCTGAGTCACCACGCGGGCTGCGGGTGACCCGCGGCTTGACCAATCTGACAAGCCAGTCGGTGCCGATCGATCGCATCCAAGGTGTCAAGACCAGTCAGCCGCTGCTCTGGAAGCCGCTGAGCTGGTACCGGGTGGATGTCGATATCCTCGGCTACGCCCATGACGACAGCGATAACAACGAATCGAATGCCTCGAGCGTGCTGCTCCCCGTCGCAACGCTTGACGAAGTTGAGCTTGCCGTGGAGCGTGCGCTCCCGGGTTTCGATCTTGATGCCATAGAGTTGCACCCCTCTCCGAAGCGCGCGCGCTGGTTACGTTGGTTCGATTTCTGGACTCTCCGCTATGGCTGGGACGACCGTACCTTGATCACCGAGCGTGGCTGGCTAACCCATACACGTGACGTGGTACCACATGCCAAGACGCAGTCTGTGCGTATTGAGCAGGGTCCGTTGCAGCGGCTGCTTCGGCTGGCCGACGTACACGTCCACACCCCACGAGGGCCAGTGAACGCGGTGGCACACCAGCTCGATGAGCGGCCAGGCCGGGCGTTGGCGCTGAGCCAGCTGGATCGGGCTCGGGCCGCACGAGCCGCCGAACACCAGCGTCGAAAGGTCGACGCACTGCGTACTGATGATCATCAAGGCGAAGCCGCGCTGCTTGCGGCGTTCGGCACCGGCCGTGATCAACTACTTGGCTCGGGGGGCGAGAGCGAAGTGTTTGCGATTGATCATGAGCGAGTACTGCGGCTCTATCGAGACCGGCACAAGGCCCCCCGCAGGACGGCTGCGCAGCTGCAGGCCCTCTATCAATACTGGAATGGCAGTAACGTCGGCTTGGAGTTGCCACTGATCATTGACGTGGGTGAACGTAACGGGCAGTTCTTCACTGTGGATCGCCGGTTCTCGGGTCGAGACTTCTCGGGTTGGCTGCAACATGCCGACATAACCCAACGTCGGGCGGCGTTGATCACTTTCCT
>JBKOZG010000403.1:0-13045 GCA_046725775.1 Actinomycetota bacterium
GCGACGACTTCGTCACGGAGCCGATGGGGCTCGTCGACGTGAAAGGCAAGGGCGACGTGGAGACCTGGCGGCTCGTCAGCAGGAACGGTCGTTAAGGCTGGAGCGAGGGGCTACGAGCACACGTCGACCCCATTCGACCAGGCCACGCCTTCGTCGGCGCGCTCGCCCCCGAGTGCACGAGGGTCAGAGTGGAGCCAACGGCTTGAACACATAACCCCCTTTCGCAGATGACATCCGAGACGGTGCGAGTCGCTGGGGAGCATCGGACCTTGTCGCCACGCTCGAGACCCAGACGCGCGCCAAGAAGTGCTGCAATCTGAGCCAATCCGCAGCACACTTCTTCTTTGGGTAATGGGATGGAAGCGCCGATTATGGGTCCAACTTCGGCTCGAAGGACACATATGCAAAGCGTCACGGATCGCGACGTACGAGATCGAGAACGGCATCGATAGGGACAATGATGAAGGCGATCGTGCAAGACCGGTACGGCCCCCCTGACGTTCTACACCTCGAGGACATCGAAGAGCCGATCGCTCGCGCCGACGAGGTGCTGGTGCGCGTGCTCGCTGCATCGGCCTTCATCGGCGACTGGCATATCGCGACGGGCCTCCCGTACGCGATCCGGGCGGTCTCCGGACTCCGCGCGCCGAAGAACCATGTGCGCGGGCAGGACTTCGCGGGTCGCGTCGAGTCGGTGGGCGCCAACGTGACCGGCTTGCATCCGGGCGACGAAGTCTTCGGGACCTGCATGGGATCCTTCGCGGAGATGGCGCGTACCGAGCCGGACAAGATCGCGCCCAAGCCTGCAAACCTTGACTTCAAGCGATCCGCGACCGTTCCCACCACTGGCTCGACCGCGCTCCAGGGTCTTCGCGACGTGGGAAGGGTTCAGCCTGGGCAGAGGGTGCTGATCATCGGCGCGGCGGGAGGCGTGGGGTCGTTCGCCGTGCAGATCGCCAAGGCGTTCGAAGCTCACGTCACCGGCGTGTGTAGCCCGACGAAGGTGGACCTCGTCCGGTCGATTGGCGCAGACGACGTCATCGACTACACGCGTGACGACTTCGCGGAAATGGGGCAACGCTATGACGTCATCCTTGACACCGCAGGGAACCGCTCAGTATCACACCTCCGGCGAGCCCTCGCCCCCCGGGGGACGCTGGTGATCGGTGGCGGCGAAGGGGGCGGACGGTGGTTCGGAGTCGGTCGCCAGATCCGGGCGTCCCTGCTGTCACCCTTCGTGAGCCAGAGACTGGGCACCTTCATCGCGAAGCAGAACCGCGGTGACCTGCTCGTCCTGAAGGAGTTCGTCGAGGCCGGCAAGGTCACGCCGGTCATCGGGAGCACCTATCCCCTCAGTGAGGCCTCCGACGCGATCCGGCGACTGGGAGAGGGGCACGGTCGAGGCAAGGTCGTCATCGAGATCTGAGGTGCGATGAAGGCGATCATCCAGGATCGGTACGGGTCACCCGACGCCCTCGAGCTCACCGAGATCGATCCCCCGGCGACGGGGGACGACGAGGTGCTGGTCCGGGTTCGCGCGGCGTCGGTCCACGCCGATGTCTGGCATGCCATGACAGGTCGGCCGTACGTCCTGCGCATCCTCGGTTCCGGGCTGCGCAAGCCCAAGAACCGCGTCCCCGGAACTGATGTGGCCGGCCATGTCGAGTCGGTCGGAACGAAGGTGAGCCGCTTCCGGCCGGGCGACGAGGTTTTCGGTCAGAGCTTCGTCGGGAACCTGTGGCGCCACGGCGGCGCCTTCGCCGAATTCGCGGCTATCCCGGAATACAGGCTCGAACGGAAGCCGGCCGGGATCACGTTCGAACAGGCCGCGGCCGTGCCCACTTCCGGATCGCTCGCGGTGCAGGGTGTCCGCGACGAGGGCCGGACTCAGCCGGGACAGAAGGTCCTCATCAACGGCGCGGGTGGCGCCGTGGGGACGTTCGCACTTCAGCTCGCCAAGGCGTTCGGAGCGGAGGTGACCGGTGTGGATGCTGCCGGGAAGCTCGACATGCTGCGCTCGATCGGTGCAGACCGCGTCGTTGACTACACCCAGGAGGACTTCACGCGCGGTGGCGAGCGCTACGACTTCATCTTGGATCTCGCGGGGAACCACGCGTGGTCCGAGTGCAAGCGCGCGCTCACACCCGATGGGACGTACGTGCTCAGCGGATACGACCAGTTCGGAGGTTCGGGTCATCGTTGGTTCGGAAGCCTGGGTCGCTTCGCCAAGCTGATCGTGGTGTCACCCTTCGTGAGCTACCTGCATCCCTTCCGAGGCACGAAGGACCCCGGAGATCGATTGGTCGTATTGAAGGAGCTCATTGAAGCCAGAAAGATCACACCGGTCATTGACAGGACGTTCCCCCTCCGCGACGTTCCCGAGGCGATCCGCTACCTGGAGACCGGGCAGGTTCGAGGGAAGGTCGTCATCACCGTCTAGGGATCCGTTTCGCCGCTGGCTGAGGTCCAGCGAGCCGGCGCAAGCCCTTGGTGAGGACCCTCCTTCCACCTTGTCGTGGCCAGCTAAGACGGCAGGATCGGAGCAGACGGGCTAGACGCCGAGCGGCGCTTCCGCCGGGCTGCGACGGCGACACACGCCGCTACCCTCAGACTGCGGGAGCTGTCGTACAGCCCGGCGATCTGAGCCAGGTCGCGAGGCCGTTCCATGTGCAGCGACGGATTGCCGCTTCGAGGACGTACAGCCCCCGGTCAAGGCGAGGGCCCGCTCAGAGTTGCACGCCCTCGCACGATGTGGCCGGTTTCGCACCCACTCCTGGTCCTGGTCAGCCAGAAGAACGAGCTCACTGCGGGCGAATCGCGCGCGCCCCGGCGCATCCTTGAGCAGCATAAGCGCGTACAGCGCAGGCCAGCATAAGTGGATGGAGATGCTCTCGCGGCTCCGCTGTGGATCACCTGACCAGCCGCCCTGCGCTCCGGACCGATGAGACGACGTCGAGGATCGCTTGAGTGGTAGCGGCTGAGTCTTCTTCGTTTACGATCACCACTTGGTGGGTGGCGCCGTCGATGACGCGGTGCACGCTGTTGGTCGACAAAGTGGACAGGTCGTTCTGCGCCGCGGACCAGGCGGCATCATGCCCGCTGCCGCTCTGACCCTTCTTACAGTCCCTCGACGATCCGGAAAGGACTGGCGGCGATCAGCGTGAGTCATCAATTGGCCAGCATGGCGACGCCAAAAGCTGACGCTCGGGGTGAAATCGGTGGGCAGGCATCCGACGTCGCAAAGGCGTAGCACCCGCAAGGTCCGAGCTGCCCGCACGAAGGCAACTACCACGCTCGTCACACCCAATTCGGCAACCGACTGATTGACGTGCGAGATCGAGCCCTCATACTGATCGGCTTCACGGGCGCATTACGCCACAGCGAGCTGGTCGCTCTTGACATTGACGACGTCCAAGAGGACGCCGACGGCCTCGTTCTCGCACCAATAACGACCCTCTGACCGTAGACACGCACGCGTCATGTCCCGCAACGTCGCTTGGATCGACGAAGACCAGATCCCAGTACAGCTGGGCGGCGCCTAGCAATACGCCGACAAAGTTTGGGGGCACCGACTTGCGGCTGACGCGGGACACCTTAGCGAATCGAACCAGCACCCTAGTTCGCGCTTTCGCGGTCCGCCCGGGTTTGCTGAACCAGCGTGACGGCCATGGTGCTGGTGACCAGCAGCCCGCCGGCGCCGGCGACCACGAAGACGACCCGCGCGGATGTGACGTTGAGCGCCAGCCCCCCGAGGACATACGACAAGCCTGCCGCGAGGCCGACCGCCCCGTAGACGTTGCCGAATACCCGGCCTAGCATCCTGGGCGGGACGGCGCGCTGCAGGAGAGTGGTGACGGCGACGTCCACGGCGGCGATGCCGATCCCCCGCACCGTTTGTAGCGCGAAGGCAACCGCCATCGCCCAGGCCAAGCCGGTGAAAAGGTTGCCGGCGCTGCTCACGGCCAAACCGATGATCAGCAGTGGCACCACCGGCACCCGGACCCGGGAAGCCGATAGCACGACGAACCCGGCGAGCAGGCCGAGTCCGACCGCCGCGTAGAGCAGCCCGGCCTGGGCGGTGGATCCGCCGCGCACGTCGCCGGCCAGGAAGACGAGCGCGACGTCATCGATGGCGTTGAAGGCAACGGTGCCGACAAACCCGAGTGCGATGATCTTGACCAACGGTGTCGACCAGACGAAGGCCAGCCCGGATCGAGCCGCGACCAGGAATCCGGCGGCCTCCACCTCGTCATGAGCGGTGGGAGGCAGCATCGGCAGCGTGCTGACCAGCAGCGCCGAGATGCCGAAGATGGCGGCCGTCACCAGCAGGGCCGTGCGCACATCGAGGGCTGACAGCAGGGCTGCCGCGAGGGCCGGGCCGAGTATCTCGGCCAAGTTAACTCCCAGACCGAGTCCTGCGTTGGCGCCGTCCAGGTCGTCGTCGCCGACCAACGACGGAAGTGCCGACCGGCTGGCGGGCTGGAAGACCTGGCCGGCCACCGCCCGTGCACCCACCAGGACGAGCAGCGGAAGCAGCAGGTCGGCGACAAGCGGCATCAGCAGCACCAAACCGCCCTGGGCAATGTCGCAGGCGATCATCACTCGCTTCGGCCCGAAGCGGTCGCTGACCACGCCACTGAAGGGACCGAGCAGCGCCGGGGCAAGGTCGCCGACAAGCAGCAGCAACGCAACGCTCAACGCCTGACCAGTCATCTCGGCCAGATGAAGCACCAAGATCACCAGCAGCAGCGCGTCGCCGAGGTAGGAGCAGGTCCGCCCGCTCCACAACGACCGGTATCCGGGGGTCGTCAGCCACAATCGCACCGCCCCGGTCGGTCGGCTCGGCGGTTCTCCGGATCCGACCAGCTCCGCCCTCGCCATAGGGACACTCAACCGCACACCGAACCCGGCGTGGTCGGGCACTATTAGACGCCAGGCCATCCACCGGCCAGCAAGCGTCGGAGTGGCTGGTATGCCTGCGTGTTAGGCCTCCGCAACAAAAGATCAGAGGTGGCGCCTGCGGTTAATTGGACTCACGCTTGTAGACAAGACGCGGGTGACAATTTGGGTGACAGCAAGGCCGAGGCTCGTTGGACAGACTCGCACGCCCAGACGGATCGAGCGCTGCCGCTCAGCGGAGGTCGGCATCCGGGGCCCGGATGGCGTGGAAGCGGCCGAGCAACGCTGTCCGTTGCTGGTGTGAGATTGCCGCAGACCAGGCGCGCCTGGCCCCCAACGGTGTGAACGGGCTGCCTACCCAGCGCCCAACGAGCCCCTGGGAGCACCTAGGTGATCTGGCGTCACTCAGCGAGCAGCTAGGTGTGGCGCTGGCCTGAGGAAACGTTGCGATCGATACGTTTGGATGATCCAAACATCGACGTGCAGGCCGCAATACAGCTTTCGCGATCATCGCGAAACTGGTCTTTACGTTCGTTAAGTCCTCCCAACCCGCCTTAGGTGCTGTCCAAGACCGTGCCTTGCCGATCTTGGAAATGAGACCCGAGTTACCTACGGGTTACCGACGGCAACCGCTCCCTAGTCAGGAAATGGCCGCCGACTAGGGCAATCGGTAGTGGGCGATACTGGATTTGAACCAGTGACCTCTTCCGTGTCAGCCGGGCTCGGTGGGCGTGAGATGGGCTCAGCCCGGCGACTGGAGGTCCGAGACCGTCCCAACTCGTCCGGTTCGCGGCGGCCACATTGTCACGCAAATCGTCACGCACTGAGTCGCCAGCATCGCCGGGCTACGCATTACGAGAGGGTGCTGGCGTTGTTGGCTCATCATGGCTGAGCCTGATTCCGCCTGCGGTGGCGCGGGCTAAGCCGGTCGGCTGTTGGCTGGGTGTGGCTATGCGGGGATACGGCGGGGGACATGGCCCCGACCGGTAACCAGGAGATCAGTAGGTCTTTCGGGCCCTCGGCGGCCCATCTCGGGAACCTGAACAGAGGTAGGCAACTGAGCGCACGGGGGATCTGCGTGCGGCGTAGTGTGGCTGTACCGAGGACTTTGTGTACTGAGGTCTCAGTCTCAGTCGCCCCGGCGAGGTTCATTTCCCGGTTGGCGTTCGCCGGAGACGGGTCGGCCATGATGGCCACGACAGCGACAACGCATCACAGCGACCGTCAACCCGAACGCTCGCCGCGGACGGAGAAGAGCAGGATCGGGCTGATTGTCGCTGGCTCGATGGCCGCCGGCCTGGTTCTAGCCGTGGTTCTGGTCGCCCTCCCGTTCATCCCGGGCAAAGAGAACGTGCTCACCGGTGTTGTCCTGCTCGCGTTCGCGTTGGGATGGGCGTTGTTGGCCGCGCTGTCGGTCTGGCTGACCGACCAGCCGCAACGATGGGCGGCTGCGCCGGCCGCGTTCATGGCGGTGGCCGGGCTCATTTCACTCCTTCCGCCGGGCTCCGTCGTCCAGGATGTGTTCGGCTGGGTGTGGCCGCCAGTACTGTTCGGACTGGTTGTTTGGATGTTCCTGTCGGCCCGACGGCAGCTGCGCAGCCGAGGCGCACGGTGGCTTCTGTACCCCGTCTTGGCCGTGCTGATGGTGGCCTCCATCGGCGGCGGCTACGAGACCGTGGGCGAGTCGCTTGACGCCAGGGCCTACCCGATGCCCGGCCAGCTGGTCGACGTGGGTGGGCACCGGATGCACCTGCATTGCACCGGCTCGGGCAGCCCCACAGTCGTCCTGGAACCAGGTCAGGGCGGGGCCTCCTCCGACCTTGGTTGGGTCGCGCCCGCCGTGGCCCGGGACAGCACAGTGTGCGTATATGACCGTGCCGGCCGGGGGTGGAGCGACCCCGCCGACGGCCCGCAGGACGCTACCCAGATAGCCGCCGACCTGCACACGCTGCTCGAGCGCGCACAGGTGCCCGGGCCCTACGTGCTGGCCGGCCACTCCTTCGGCGGCCTGTACGTCCAAACCTTCGCCGCCAACTATCCAGACCAGGTCGCCGGCCTGGTGCTCCTGGACTCCACCGCACCCAAGCCGGGCCCAGCCCTACCGACCAGAACCGAGTCGTACAACGTCCTCGGGCGCATCTCCGCGGTGTTCTCCGCGGTAGCTCACCTCGGAGCCGGACGGCTGATCGCCCAGGCCTCCTACGGCAGTCTCCCGCCACACTTCCGAGGCGAGGCCCGCAACAACGCCTCGACCGCCCCTTACCTCCGCAGCTCGATCGAGGAGTTCGTCGCGGCGAACACGTCGATGCAGCAGGCGGCGTCCCTGACCAACCTCGACGGTAAGCCGCTCGTTGTCGTCACCGCAGACACCGGGAACGCCGCTGACTGGCAAGCGAAGCAGGATCAGATGGCCACATTGTCGACCAACAGTTCCCACCGTGTTGCCAACGCCACCACCCATGAATCGCTGCTGTACGACGAAACCGACGCCGCCCAAGCGAGTCAGGCAATCCACGACGTCATCGCGTCGGTACGCACCTCCCGCCCACTCACCCCGCGCTGATGCGGCCCAGAGCGTGTTGGCGCCGATGCGATTTCGCCGAACGCATGGAACGGCTATCTTTTGCATCTTCAAGAGCAGCTTGTGGACGGCTACGCCGACGCGTACGGGGATACATAGCGGCAACGGTCCGCACCAGGAGATGGATCGTCGAGCGATCGCCTGCTTCGACCAAGCACTGGTCGATATCGGCCTCCCCGGTGACGATCGGGTCCGACAGGTGGTGCACGACTACCAAGAAGCGCCCATCACTGCTGTTTCAGCCAGTCAGAGGTGCTTTCGTTGAGTGGGCGAAACGGGATTTGAACCAGTGACCCTTCCGTGTCAGGGCAGCGCGCCGCGCTCGTAGACCCCTGTTCAGCGCGCGCCCACGAGCCGGCCGGACGTCGTCATGAACACATGCCCGCCAGCACGCCGAGCTGTAGCAACACGGCCTCGATGCCCACTTTCCACAACCACTAAGTCGGTCCTTTGCACAGATTTTGGTGAGCCCGCACGATTTTGACCGGGCGTCTGCAGGCTGTGAAATCACGAGTCGACCCGACTGGAGTCTTCACCTCCGGCCACCCAGTTACCAGCCCAGCCGCGCCCGCGGCCTAAGTCGCTGGTCAGGGAAGTGACGGAGGATCACACTGAGATGCAAGATCAAAAGGAGCGCCCGATGAATAGGGACGCGATCAGCTACGTCGACTACCTCGACGACGCAACATGGCAGCGGCTGGTGGGCGTGTTGCTCGACTCCGATGGAGTAGAGATCCTCAGCCGGCACTCTCAAGAGATCTTTGTCGGTATAGGTGCCGGAACCCGCCTTTACCGAGTTGCCGGTAAGGCCGTCGACGGTGGCCGGCGACCGGTCGAGTGGTCGATGGTTGTCAAGGTGCTCACACTCGACCAACTGAACTTTCAGTCCATCAGCACCGATCAAAGTGCCTGGGACTATTGGAAGCGGGAGTGGCATGTCTACCGTTCGCCATGGCAGCAGCAGCTACCGGGTCCGTTGGTGGCGCCTAGGTACCTGGCAACCGGCGAGATCCTTGCAGAAACACACAACGAGCTGGCCTGGATCGCGATGGAAGACCTTCGAGCTCTTGACCATCGGCCATGGCCAGCGGGCCAATTTCGTGAGGTCGCGCGGCACCTAGGCATCTTCAACGCCGACTATCTGAACGGTCGGCCGTTGCCAACCGACCCGTGGCTCAGCCGAGACTGGCTGCGGAGCTGGACTGAGCTGGCCGAGCCGCTTGTGGAGCGGCTTCCCGCGGTTTCGAGCCACCCAGTCGCTGGCCGAATCTTCACACCCGACTTGATCGACGACCTCATCGAGCTATGGGACCAGCGGGAGACGCTGTATGAGGCGCTCGATCAGTTGCCTCAGACGCTCTGTCACAACGATGTTTTCCCCCGCAACCTGTTTGTTCGCGACGAGGGTCGCCCAGAGCAAAGTGTGGCCATCGACTGGGCTTTTTGCGGACAGGGCTTGGTCGGACAGGAGCTTGCAGTGCTGGTCGGAGCTACCCAGGCGTTCATGGAGAGCCGACCGGAGCGCTGGGACGATCTTGAACGCGACTGCCTTGACGGATACGCCGAGGGCCTGGAAAGGATCCGACGAGATCCTCCTCGGCTACCTCTGTCGATCGTCCTCCATTTCGGCATCGGCGCTCTGCCGCCAACTCTCGGCGCCACGTTGACCACGGAGCACCACGACCTCGTCGAACGGCGCTTCGGGTGCTCGTACGAGGAATTCGTTGGGAATGTTGCCGCGGTGATGCAGTTCCAGCAGCGTCGGATCCATCGTGCAAGGGCACTCCTAGGTATCTGACGCGTTCGCAAGCGGCAACTGTTCTCGGCGGTTCCGTCCGGCCTTCTGCAGCATGCTGCTGATATGGGATTCGACGGTGCGGACGGAGATGAACAGGCGATCGGCGATGTCGTGATTACTGAGTCCAATGTTGACCAATCGGAGAATTTCCGTCTCGCGGACTGTGATGCCAAGTCTGGCCAAGTGCGGTGGGACGGTTCCTGCCGAGTTACGGGGAACCTTGGCGCCGAAGGTCCCGAGAGCGCGGCGGACCCGACGTCGCAGCGCCCGTTCGCCAGCTGCAGTGCAGAAGGCGTCAGCCTCGCGCAGCCAACCCACAGCAGTCTCTGCCCCGCCCCCTCCTCCAGCGACAACCGGCACAATGATCGTGCGCAGCCAATGACGCATGAATGGAGTGTGCCGGACCTTCTCCTCGGCTTCTGCGATCGACTCCGTCCCCGATCGACCCTTCCGGAGATCCTGCACGGCGTTTCCGTACGCGCGAGCCGCCCAGTTGCAGTGGTGTCCCAGCAATTCCGGTGGGCCGAACGCTTCCTCGGGATGGGTGCCGGCCACGACACGGAGCAATGCGCCGACTCCCGGTAACGGCATGACTTTGACCTCTGTCCGCATAAACCGCAGGGCCTCGTCAAACAGCTGGATAGCGGTCGCATCGTCGCCCTGGAACCAGGCGCGGATACCCAGTACAGCCTTCGCCCATGGAACCGGCTGGGATGTTTGGCCAAGTGTGAGTGCCTGCGCTATAAGGTCATCAACTTCAGACGCTGCTGACTGACCCATCCGGCCCGGCAGCGGGTGGTCCTCGGCGTGGACAAGGCATTGTGCGAGGTGCGCACGTGCCGCAGCGGAAAGACCGTTGAGTTGTAGTAACCGGGCCTGAGCGTCCGCCCGCACGACGACCGGATAGGCGGCGACCCACCCACTTCGTGTACCGATGATTTCGGCAATCCACAGATCTATGCGAGCAACCATCCCCGCCATGCCGGCGGCGGTCGCCAACTCCCGGGCCTGGTGAAACCGCGTGGGGTCCGAATCAGCCGTTGTGTCGAGCAGTCCCAGTTCAGCGAGTATCCGAACTTGCCATACGGGGAGGCGGTACTCCTCACTCAATGACAATGCTTGACGCAGGGGCACGCACAGCCGTGTCGGTGTCGTGTCTCCTGGCGGCGTGGCCGACGACCAGCAAGGCTTCACAGGCGACGTCGAAGCGACCGCACTCCTGGGCAAGTGCCGCCGCCTGTTCGCCAATCGTGATTGCCTCGGTCCGACGATCAGCAAGCGCTGCGTGGGCGCGAAGAACCGCAAGATCGGGATCGATTACTTCACCGCTGTCTTCAAGTCGCCTCAGCAGCTGCGCAGCTTCTGCGTTCAAGCCGGCGCCGTACGCCGCCCGCGTTGTCGCAACCAGGAGTCGGCGGGGGTCGCGACCGGCCAGAGTGTTCAGGGCGTCGACCCCGCTGCGGTAGGCGTCAGCCGCTCTACCCGCCGGCGCGAGAGTGTCGATTCGCTCGATCAGCACTTCCTGTGCTGCTTCCGGCAGGGTGCCAGTCAAAGCGTGGGCTTCGTTGAGATAGTGCTCAGCGACGTTCAGTGCGGCATTGCCTACGGCGATGCGGGCAGCGCGGATGAGCTCCTGGGCGGCCTGGTTCGGATATCCAGCCAACTCGTACATGGCGGCCGCCTGATGGAGTTGACCGTCGGTGGGATCAGCGGCGTGACCAAGGTGGTCGGCGGCGCGGCGTGCCATGGCCTGCTGTTCGAGGGGAAGTAGCAGAGTCTGAACCGCGTCACGCATGAGGCGGTGCCGCCAGGTGACTCCCAGCGGCGTGCTCGCCGTGACCAGCAAGGTGCTCGCCACCCCGTCGTGAATGGCGGTGCTTAAGGCTGCATCGTCAAGTCCCGTGACTGCGGCTAACAGCTCAGCGTCCGTCTCCCCGAGAACCGACATGGAATCGAGGACGACACGGGTCTCCGGCGACACGCGGTGAGCCGGAGTTGGACGGCCGCGGCCAACGTGGTGTGCTTCACGTCGAACGCGTCTATGCTCGGCGAACCTTCGCGAAGCTGCCGGACGAACTCATCGAGCACCAGCGGCAGGCCGTCGACCGCAGCGACCAATTGATCAAGCCTCTCAGTTGCAAGCTCCGGCTCGGCCACCCGGAGTGCGTCGCGGACCTCAATCGGCGTGAGTCGCCTGAGCGGCAATCGGTGAATTGACGGGGCAGCGCTCAGACGTTCCAGGCTGGCCGGAAGCAGCGGTTCGGTACGAGCCGCGAGTAATAGTGCAACCGGAAGCTCCTCCACCGAATCCGCCAGATAGGTCAGGACCGACACCGTATCCTCATCGGCCCAGTGCATATCATCCAGAATCACCGCGGTCGCGTCGGCAGCCATGGCCCCGAGCAGGACAATCAGCGCCTCCGCGAGCACCGCGGCGGGATCTGCCATCGGGGCCAAGACACCTTCGTCCGCGACCCAACCGGGAAGAACCCGAGCCAAAGTGGGTCGAACTCTCGCTAAATCGGCCTCGTCTGCAAACGGCGCCGACGCGCGAGCGAACGCATCGACTAGCGGTCGATAGGCACCACCGGATTCGACCGCCCTGCCTCTCAGCACCACCACGCCCGGGCGTTCCGCCTCGCGTCGCGCCTCCGCCAGCAAGCGGGTCTTCCCGACTCCAGCCTCCCCGGTGAGCAGCACAGCTTCGCCTCGACCGCCCAACGCGGCATCGATCGCGCCCGTCAATACCGCGAGTTCTGTGCGGCGAGAAACCAGAGGAAGTTCGGCGCCCACATTTGCATTATTCGACGCGAACGAACCTCCGTGTTTGCAGTCGGCTATTTCCGTATTCGCCTCGGATGCGCAACGCCTGTGCTGTCTGCAGAGTTGATCTTGAGAACTTCGCCACTCGCCTACCGAGGAGGGCAATCATGAGAAATCATCTGGGGACGAACGTACGGCTGTTGCTGCACGCCTTCGCCGAAGCTGGCTATCAACCGCCCGCCCAGGATCTCCAACCACTCATCAGTCCCAATGGGGCCGTGATGTGGACAGAGACCACTCGGTTGCCTGGACGTCAGCCGTCGTCGAAGGACACGTTGACAACAGCGGATACGTTGCTGGTACCGATCGAGAGCTCGCCCGAGGTGGATATCCGCCGCCCTGAACTGGTGGGGAGCAGCCTCCGGGTGCCAGCGAGTATCCATCACTGACCTAGCCGCGGCCGGGCAGGCATCACATGCTCTTCCATGGCCCGCCTGGCGTCGGCAGGGCCATGCTCGCTGAGTGTCTTACGGGGCTACTTCCCGATCTCGGCTTGCACGACGCCCTGGAGGTGTCTGCGGTGCACTCGCTGGCTGGCTTCCACCTTGCCGACGAGTTCATCACCCGACCTCCCTATAGCGACCCACACCACTCAGCATCGGTCGCCAGCATCGTCGTCGGCGGCCAGCGGATGGCCAAGCCTGGTGCCATCTCGTGTGCTCACAGAGGGATTCTCTTCCTGGACGACTCCACAGAAGCCCAATCCATCCGCTAGGGACGCGAGTGCATACCGTCTCGCGGCTATCGGGCGAAGCCGGTGTCCACCAGCGATCGACGCGGCTTGCATGGCTGCGACGGCCGATCGGGTGCTCCGCCGCAGGTCCGGTCGTCGCCGCTTCATCTGACCCCGTGATCAGTGCCTGGCCCGACCCCGTGTACGGCAACATCGCCACCCTCCGGCACAGCGGCCGCGTCAGCACCCAATACGGGGATCTGGCCAGCAT
>JBKOZG010000266.1:0-10411 GCA_046725775.1 Actinomycetota bacterium
GGTGGTATTTCGCGTACGGCAGGAAGCACTCGCACCTCGGCCGGCACGAGCATGTCGGATTGATCAAGGATGAGCCGGTGGCCTAACCCAGAAGGGCCTAAAGCCAGAAGGGATGGGAGCTATGCACCAGGTCGATCAAGCTGCTGAGCAGATGGTGCGAAGCGTTCTGGCGTACGCGGAGAACCGGCTGCGGATGGATCCTGTCCCACTCGACAAGGGAACGCAGAACGCCGCCGATCTCTACAAGATGCTTAATGGTGTCATCCGAGACCGCGGCCGGGCACCAGATGAGGTGTTGGGCATTTACTCGTCAGTGATCGCGCCCAGCATCATCTCCGCGGACAGCCCTCGGTTCCTCGGATTCATCCCGGCCGCACCGACCAAGGCCAGCCTGTTGTTTGACATGTTGATCTCCTGCGCCTCGATCCAAGGCATCTCCTGGCTCGAGGCATCAGGCGCGATCGCTGCAGAGAACACCGTTCTGCGGGTCATTGCGGACGAGGCTGGCCTGCCGGGATCGGCGGGCGGCTGCTTCGTGTCAGGTGGCTCCGCCGGCAATCTCTCTGCTCTTGCGGTCGCCCGTGAGACGACCAAGCAACGACTTGGCGACGAAGGGGCGGGGCGACGGCTGCGGGTGGTCGTTGGTACCGACGCCCATTCCTCGATCGTCAACACGTTGCGGCTGCTGGAGATGGATGCTCTGCTCGTGGAGACCTCGGATCACCGGCTGACGGCGGACGCAGTGAACGCTGCGCTTGCCGAGGATCCCGATCTCAGTGATGTCGCCGCAGTCGTTTGCACGTCGGGGACAACCAATGCGGGCATCATCGATGATCTTGCCGGGGTTGGTGACATTGCCGAGGAGCGCGGTTGGTGGTTCCACGTTGACGGCGCGTACGGCGGATCGGGAATCTTTGCCCCATCGCTTCGCGATAAGTACGCCGGTATCGAGCAGGCCGACTCGTTCATCCTCGACCCGCACAAGTGGCTCTTCACACCCTTCGACTGCTGTGCGCTCATCTACCGGCAGCCCGAACTAGCCCGGGCGACTCACACCCAGGACGCGTCGTACTTGGACGTCATCCATGTGTCGGAAGGGGAATGGAACCCGACCGATTACGCCTACCACTTGACCCGCCGTGCGAGGGGATTGCCGCTCTGGTTCTCGTTGGCGGTCTACGGGCTGGACGCCTATCGCGAGGCGATTGAGAGCGCTGTCCAGCTCGCTCGGGACACCGCGGATTTGATCAAGGCAACACCGCACCTAGAGCTGATCCGCGAACCTGATCTCGGGGTCGTGCTGTTTCGTCGCACCGGCTGGGGGCCGTCCGACTATGACAAGTGGGCCCAAGCATTGCACGACGAGGAGATCGCTTTCATTCCCCCAACCAAGTGGGAGGGGGAGACGGTCGGCCGCTTCGCATTCCTGCACCCACACACCCCGATGGATCTCGTCAAGGAAATCCTCTACCGAACCGCCTAAGTTTGCCGGCTCGCCGGTCACCTCAGAGTCAGAGACTAAGTGTTCGCCATGGGATCGGCTTGAGCTAGTCCATGTCTTCTGGCAGACGGCCCTGAGGCCACGCGCGAATTTGCTTCTGCCGCGTGCTCCGACCTCGCTGCCTATAGCTATAAGCAGGCACAGTACCGACACAATGATCGTGAGAACGCTCGATGTCTACTGGTGCGAGGTTTGGAACGAGATGAAATTCAGGGTGGCGCTGATGATGTCGATGATCATCAAGATCGCCACCAACATGCGGACGAACCCTGACCCATTGCGAAGGCCGATACCGACGCCGATCTTGACTATCTGTTTCAAAGAGCGCGACCCGTCTATCTCTTCGAGAGATTGAGATGATCTTGATCTGCTCTCGGATTAGGAGCCCTGATCGACGCAGCCGCCACCAGCAAAGAGCAACACCCTGGGGGCGACTGCCGCCTCTCGAGCAACCTCGCTCACCTTCCGCCGCCCTTCCGCAAGCATCTGACCGTCACCGAACAGTCTGCCGACCTCATGCTCGTCACTCAGGAGACTCGGCCGTTCCTGGAGGTCGTTCGGACCGCGCACGGACTGAGCGAGTTGCAGGCCATCGACACCGGCGGCAACGTCTACGACACCGAGCGCCAGCAATGGGACAACGGCAACAACATGGTCGCCATCGACCCGGCGTTGTGATCGCGTACGACCGCAACACCACCACCAACTCCCTGCTCCGCAAAGCTGGCATCGAGGTCATAACCATTGTCGGCGCCGAACTCGGCCGCGGCCGCGGTGGCGGCCACTGCATGACCTGCCCTCTCATCCGCGACGCCGTCGATTACCGACCGACCTCGGAGAGATTCGCCGCCCTTGAGGACCTCCGAGGTGGGCGCGGGATGCGGCGAAGCTGGTCCGCGATTGGGCGCCCGAGATAGGTCCCGAGAGTGGCGCCAGCCGCGAGGCCCAGAGCGACACCGAGAGCAACCAACAGAGTTGACCCACCCGCACTTGGATTGGCGGTCTCCGGGGACGTTCCCACCACTTGCAAGAGACCGTTGTAGAGGGCGAGGCCGGGTACCAAGGGCAGCAGGGCAGCGCTGACCAGGCCGAATCCAGGGATGCTGGTGCGGCGGATCAGCAAGGTGGACGCCAGCGCTGCGACGAAAGCGCCTACCGTGTTGGCAGGTACCTCGCCTGCGCCGATGTAGACCATCGACGCATATCCAGCCCAGCCCAGCAGGCCCATCGCGCCCGCGAGCCCGATCGTCGCCAGATCTGCGTACGCCCAAAGCGCGAAGAATGCTGATGTCAGCGTGGCGCCAATGAACTGAGGTCCAAGCGGTCCAAGCGCAACGGGATTGGGCGAGATCGACAACGGTGCCCCGACCAGCCAAGCCAGCTCGAGCGAAGCGACGATCCCCACGACGATCCCAGCCGTACGCATGACGACATCGAGCAGCCGAGCTGATGCGGTCACGTAGAACTGGTCGATGGCATCCTGCGCGGCACCGACGATCGCCATACCGGCGACCAGCATGACAATGCCGCCCACGACGACCAGCGTCGGGTCGACGCCGACAACGAAGCTGACGCGTCGAGCCGCCGCCTCGCTTATCCCGGCAGCGACCAGAGTGATGAATCCTGCCCCGGCAAATTGCTGGAAGAACGGCGGGACGCGCCAGTGCTCCATTGCCGCGAGCATCCGGTCCACGATGAGCCCGGTGATGAATGTGGCCAGGATGATCTTCCACGACGTTGTGAACAGCATTGCCGCCCCGGCGCTGACGCCGGCGTTCCCGATCATCGCCACCCATTGCGGGTATCGGTGGGGAGACTCCTGGATGCGATCGAACGACCTCGTGGCTTCGTCGATGGGGAGACCGCCTCGGATCTTTTCCTCCAGCCTGGCCACCTCGCGTACCTTGCTGTAGTCAATGTCATCGGGCTGCACAACTCTGATGCAGGTGATCGGCGGCGCTCCCCGCGCGGGATAGTAGGACGCCGAGATGGATGTGTAAGTCACGTCGACGTGGACCCGTGTCAGTCTGTAGCCGTCGGTTATTCCAAGCATCGCGACGACGACATCGTTGGCGGACATCCCTGCAGAGAGCAGGCAATCACCAACCTGAATGGCGAGGTTCAACGCGGCGACAGGTGGTGTGACAGTCGTTGTGCTCGCCGCGCCGGTTGCCATCAGGAACGAACCAGCGTGCGGATGGCTCGCAGCGCGACGGACAGCTCGGCCAAGTCCCACGTCTCTGTGTCATCGATCGCGGCCAGGGTGTTGCGCATCTGCGCGAGCCCCTCAGAGTTCTGCGCCTCCCATCGATCCGCTAGCTCGCCCGGGCTCCCGTGAGCGTTCGTTGTTGCCAGCACATCGGAAGTGATGTCGGCGAGTGCGGCGTACAGGTCGGACCGCAAGGCCGAACGCGCCATTGACTCCCAGCGGTCACGCTGCGGCAACGCGGTGATCAAGGTGAGTAATCGATCGATGTCGAATCGTTCGGAAAGCGTGAAATACAGGGACGCTACCTGTTCGGCAGGCCGATCGGCGGCCTCGGTGATTTCGATAATGTCCAGCAAGGAGTACACGTCCAACAGCGCGGCGGCGGCGAGCGCCAGCGGGGCTGGAGTGCCGAGTTTCTCATGATCAGCCACACGCGCACGCAGTCGCTCCCGCTCGAATCCTTGCACGAGTTCGGGAATGCGCGGTGCCAGATCGGCTACCCCCGGCTGGAAGCGGGAGATTTCAGCGACGACATCGAGCTGGGCTTGTCGAGACTGGAGCAGCCACCGTACGGCGCGATCCAGAAGCCGTCGGCCTTCCAGGTGTAGCGCTGTCGCCGCCACCACCGGGATACCTGCGGACTCGACGGCCGCCCAGAATCGGGAGAGGCCGAACACTTCCCGTACCACTGTGTATGCCCTGGCGATCTGGTCGGCGCTAGCACCCGTTGCTTCCTGAGCTCGGAAACTGAAAGTGATGCCTGCACGGTTGATCATGTCGTTCACGACGAGTGTGGTGATGATCTCGCGCCGCAGGGGATGATCATTGAGCTGGTTACCGTAGCGTTCGACCAGTTGCCAGGGGAAATAGGCTCGCAGGACCTCCTCGAACCAGGACGCCTCGGCAAGGTCACTCTCGAGCAGCTGCGCTGTATTGGTGATCTTCGCGTAAGCCAGCAGCACGGACAGCTCTGGAGAGGTCAGCCCTTGCCCCGATTCTGCGCGCTCGTCCAGTGTCTCGTCGTCGGGCAGGAATTCCAGGGCCCGGTCCAGGTCGCCTTGTCGCTCGAGGTGTGCGATGAGGCGGCGATGGACCGGCAACATTGCTGGCGCTTGCGATCGGGCGACGCCGAGGGCGATGTTCTGTTCGATGTTGTCCCGCAGCACCAGGCGTGCCACTTCATCGGTCATCTCTGCCAGCAGCCGACTTCTATCTTTCTCAGCGAGCGCGCCCGCAAGCACCATGCGGTCAAGCAGGATCTTGATGTTGACCTCGTGGTCGGAGGCGTCTACTCCGGCGGAGTTGTCGATCGCGTCGGTGTTGATCCGACCCCCCGTACCATCCGCTCCACGCTGGGCGTACTCGATCCGCCCGAGCTGGCTCATGCCGAGGTTGCCACCCTCGCCAATGACCCGAGCGCGGACCTGCGAGCCGTTCAACCGGATCGGGTCGTTGGCTTTGTCCCCGATGTCGGCATTGTTTTCAGCCGTTGCCTTGATGTAAGTGCCGATGCCGCCATTCCAGAGCAGGTCGACTGGCGCGGCCAGGATGCTGCGGATCAGCTCGGCTGGGGTGAGCGCCTCGATGTCATCCTCCAGTCCGAGCCGCGCGCGTGCCTGAGCAGAGATCGGAATCTCCTTGGCAGTGCGCGGATAGACCCCACCCCCGGCCGACAGCAGTCCAGTGTCGTAGTCCGCCCATGATGAGCGCGGAAGCGCGAACAGCCGGCGGCGCTCGGCGTACGAGATGGCTGCGTCAGGATCGGGGTCGAGAAAGATGTGGCGGTGATCGAATGCCGCGACCAGACGGATGTGCTCCGACAACAGCATTCCGTTGCCGAACACATCGCCGGACATATCACCGATCCCGACCACGGTGAAGTCCTCACTCTGAGTGTCGATGCCCAGCTCGCGGAAGTGACGTTTCACCGATTCCCAGGCGCCTCGTGCCGTGATGCCCATCGCCTTGTGGTCATAGCCCACCGAGCCGCCCGAGGCGAAGGCATCTCCGAGCCAGAAGTTGTAGTCCGCGGCGACGCCGTTCGCAATGTCGGAGAAGGTCGCCGTTCCCTTGTCGGCAGCGACGACGAGATAGGGATCATCGCTGTCGTGCCGTACGGCGCGTTCCGGCGGTACCACTTTCCCGCTGACGAGGTTGTCGGTCAGGTCGAGCAAACCTCGAATGAAGATCCGATAGCAGTCGACGCCCTCGCGCATCAAGGCCTCGCGTCCTCCCGCGGCCCCAGGTACGGACTTCACTACGAACCCGCCCTTAGCGCCTACTGGAACGATGACGGCGTTC
Source organism: Actinomycetota bacterium (assembly GCA_046725775.1). Taxonomy (GTDB): domain Bacteria; phylum Actinomycetota; class Actinomycetes; order Propionibacteriales; family Propionibacteriaceae; genus Microlunatus. The sequence goes on from JBKOZG010000266.1 coordinate 6,012, forward strand.
TTGACCATCTGGGCCTTGACCAGGCCGAGCACCTCGGTACGGAAGTCATCTCGGCGGTCAGACCACCGCAGGCCACCGCGGGCAACGGCGCCGAACCGCAGGTGAACTCCCTCGACCCGAGGCGAGTAGACGAAGATCTCGAGGCGGGGCCGCGGTTCCGGCAGCTCGGAAATGGCCTGCGGGTCGAATTTGAGCGAGAGATACGACTTGCCAGACGCCCCCGCCTCTCCCAGCTGGAAGAAATTCGTGCGAGTTGTGGCGCGGATGAGGCCGAGCAGCGAACGCAAGATGCGGTCCTGGTCCAGGCTGGCCACGTCGTCCAACGCGGCGCGAATCTGCACGATGAATTCCTGTGCCACGTCTACCCGATCTGACTCGCCCTCGGGATCGAACCGGACCTCGAACAATCGGACCAGAAGACGAACGATGTGGACATTTGCCAGCAAGCTGGATTGCAGATACTCCTCACTGAATGGTGTGCCGACCTGGCGCAGATATTTGGCGTAGGCGCGCACCAGGACAACCTGTCGCCAGTTCAGCCCGGCGTGTAACACCAGTGAATTGAAGCCATCGCTCTCCGCGGCACCGGTCCACACCGCCGCGAACGCCTCTTCGAACAGCTGGCTCGCCGCATCCGGACTGGTCTCCGCAGTTACCTCGTAGCGCAGCCCGAAGTCGTAAATCCACCGCCGTGCGCCGTCGGCGAGAATCAGCCCATACGGGCGCTCATCGATGACCTCAACACCCATGCCCTGCAGGATGGGCGACGCCGTCGACAGCGACACGGGCTCGGTGGAGAAAAGCTTGAGCCGGCGCTCATCTCGTGCGACATGGGCTGGAACATAGAGGCTTACCGCGTGATCGTTGTATGGCTGCAGGGCATCCAGGCGAAGCAGGTCGGCGACTCCGACCCCAGCTTGGTGGTCTTCCTGGTAGGCCTGCGGAAAGGCCTCGCCGTAGACGCGCAGCAAGCGAGCAGCCTCCTGATCGCCAGTCTTGATCTTCAGCGTGTCAGCCAGATCGTCGCTCCAGGAACGGATCGCGGCCGCAAGCCGTCGTTCCAGCTCGAGGTGGTCGGTCTCGGCAAGCGGTGCGGCATCGGCACGGCGGACCACGAAATGCAGTCGGGCCAGAACCGAGTCCGAAACGAGAGTGGTGTATTCAACCCGGTCTGCATCGAACGCATCCCGAAGGATTTGCTCCAGCCGCAGGCAGGCGGCCGTGGTGTAGCGGTCCCGCGGCAGGTAGACGAGTGCGGAGACGTAGCGAGCGCGGTGATCATGACGCAGGAACAGCCGCAGCTGCTGGCGCTCCTGAAGATGCAGAATCTCGTCGATGGCATGTTGCAGCTCCTCGAGCGACGCCTGCACCAACTCATCACGCGGATAGTCCTCGAGAATCTCGACCACGTCTCTGCCGGAGTGGCTGGTCGGGGAGAAGGCCATCCGCTCCAGAAGCGCTGCCACTTTGCGCCGCAGGATCGGAATCCGCAACACGCTTTCGTGGTAGGCGGCTGAAGTGAACAGGCCGAGAAACTGACGTCTTGCGATGGGCAGGCCCTGAGCATCGAAGACGCCGATGGCGAGGCTGTCGAGGTACAGGGGCCGGTGCACTGTGGAGCGCTGGCTGGACTTTGTGAGGGTGAGCGGCGCCACATCGGCTGGTTCGGCTGCCGCGTTGCCGAGGAGCTGGCTGGCCTGAGGCTGCTCTTGTCGCAGCAGACCCCGCCCGCTGTCAGGCAATGGCGCCAGTTTGTCGTTCCGATCAGGGCTGCCGTCGGGCGAACGGGCATACTCCGCATAGCCCAGAAACGTGAAGCGTTCATCGCCGATCCAGTCGAGGTACTTCAGTGCCTCCTCGAGATCAACCTGTTCCATCCCCGCTGGCGGATTAGCCAGCAAGTCAGCGGTGGCCTGCAGCAATTGCTCGCGCATCGCTGGCCCGTCGTCGACAGCAACCCGGACATCCGCCAGGACCTGCCGAACAGTGCGGGCCAGCTGCTCGGCCGGTTCATCACGGCTTTCACGGTCGATCTCCACCGAGATCCAGGACTCGGCAATCCGGTCTGATGAAGAGGACAAGCTCTCGTCGGTGACCACCTCGAGCAGATGCCCCGTCGGGTCGCGGCGTACCTGCAGCTGAGGATGAACGACGAAATGGATGGCTCTACCTTGCCGGGTCAGTTCGGCGGTCACCGAGGTGACGAGGAATGGCATGTCGTCGGTGACGATCTGGACGAGGCTGTGGGCTGCCGACCAGCCATCAGCCTCGTATGCAGGGGTGGAGACCCTGACCACGGCATTGCCCGTTGAACGCTCCATGGCCAGCCGCCTGTGCCCGAACGCGAACTCGGCGAGCTGCGACGGATCGCGCGCCAAAATGTCCTCAGCCAGAACATGTCGGTAGAACGCCGCCAGGAAAGCGTCAGGCGGCTCTCCCCAACCGCTGCCAGTAGTTTCTCGCTCGCTGAACTGCGCCGCGGCCTCTGCCGCCCGAGCGAGGCGTTCTCTCTTGGCGTCGTTCGGGTTGCTCGTCATTCCTTCTGGGCGCCTTTCATGCCAGGGATAGCGCTGGTCGCCTGCGCCCTTTCGGGAGCCTTGCGCGCGAGAGCGTACATCCAGATCCTCACCGCCGTACCTCCTCACGGTCGTCGTTGCGGCCCCTGGAGATCATCATCTTCCTGTCCAGGTGTTTCGGCACGACTTGGGGCGCGGGTCTGCGGTTCTGTTGACATCGGACAACAGATCAAAATGCCCGGTGAAACCGGCTCCCGCGACTACGCCATAGTGTGAGTCTGCCTCCGCGGCTTGCGTCTTCCATCAGGCGCCTGCACCGAAACTTGGGACCGCGGAGCCGCGCACATATCGACGGCGCGGACTAGAGGGGAGCTGGAAGGTGCGAGCGGCAGGTCCGGCGCCGCCATCCGCAACAGCCTCGGCAACCTCCGCAGAGTAACCGCAACCTGGGTCAACCCAGTTTTCTGACTCCGGGTGAAGGAGTGCCGTCCGTCGAAGCCTCGGGCGCTGCGGCGAGCTTCAGTTCGTACATGTTGAAGATGCGGGACAGTCGGTAACCCAATGCCTCGTTCACATTGATCATGAAATTGTTGTCGACGTTGTTCCAGGTCTCGATGATCTTCAGCTGCGGTTCGACCTCGGCAAGCCAGCGCATCATGTCGATCTTGACCAGCAGACCGAGCCGCTGGCCTCGGTGGTGGCGCGCCACTGCGGTGTCGCCCTGACCGCCAACGTCAGGCTGTAACGGATGAGTGAGCACGACAGTGTGCCCGCCTACCTCGCCGGTGTCGCGACGCCTCGCGATGACTCGATACACGCGATCCCCACGCCCCCGCGCCGCCGTTTCAAGATCGCGAAGCCGCTGCAGATCAAACTTCTCGTCCTCATAGGTCAGCTCGCCCATCGGCGCGTCGTTGATAGCAGCAGTCACCTCGACGAGCTCGCTCAGGACCTTGTCAGGGATGGGTGGCTGCAGTCTCTCGAGACAGTAGTCGGCCGCCGCCGCCTCAGCCATCGCCCAGAGCCGCTGAATTGCGGTCTGATCAACCTCGGCGAGCTCCTGGCGCCTGCGCGCATCATGGCTGGCGTACGCAAAGCCGAATCCTTCGACAAACCGACGCGCACCCTGATCATCTTCAGCCGTCCCGACCCAGATCGTGCTGCGGCCGGCCACTCGGGCAATCCGCAACGCCTCGTTCATGATCACCGAACCATGGCCGTGGCGTCGATGATCGGGATGTACCGAGACGCTGACCCAGGCCAGATGCAGGTTGTCGCGAGTCGGAAGCTCTACGGCAAGCGCCCCGACGGGGTCGGAAGCCTCCTCAGGGATGTAGAGATAGTGCTCTGGAGGATCCAGGTCCCAGCCGAAACGCATCTGCCCGGCCAGCATCTCGGGGATCAGCGGAAATGCCTCGGGGTCGTCAACTTGACGCGCGGCCTCCTCGATGCAGGCGACTGCGGTGACCTGAGTCATGTCATCAGGCTGGACGCGTACGAAGGGCACCAGACCAGGGTGCCGCACTCGACCCCTATCGGGCCACGGGATTTTTCGAGACGAGGTTTGGTCGTCAGCTGATCCGGGGTGTTACAGTGACGCCGTGGCAAGCACCCAGCGCCGTTTCGCGCTGCTCCTCCTCGGCTGCCGCAGCGAGGCCCACTAGGGGGCCGGCATCCTCGCTGCGGAGTTTGACGTGCTTCCGGTCCGCTCCAATCACACAGCGAGGAATCATGTCAGACACCACCACGTCGAGTAGTTCGACGACCTCATCGCAGCCATCAACTGGGGGGCACAGCCGCGCGACAACGTCGTTTGGTACGAGAACCCAAAAAGTGCCGGTGCGGCAGCCCAGCCCAATGCCCTTCCAGCGCTATCGGCCATTC
>JBKOZG010000110.1:0-9024 GCA_046725775.1 Actinomycetota bacterium
GCGGCCGCTCAGGACACCGCGACCGGCGTGCTGCTGGCGACCATGCACCTGGTGACCGGCGCAGCCTTCCTGGTCACCGCATGGAGGGCGATCCCACCAGTCGCCTAGCCAGCTCTACGGCACGGATTCGACCTGGAGAGCAGCGGCATGTGGCTGAGCATCGCCAGGCAGTGAATGTCACGGCTTTGGGTCGTGCGGTGTCTTCAGCGGATAGCACCACGTGGAAGGAGAGACATGCGAGTTTTCGTTGCGGGAGCGACCGGGGCACTGGGACGCCACCTCGTACCTGGGCTGGTCGCAGCGGGTCACGAGATCACCGCTACCACGAGGACGCCCGGTAAGGTCGCGCAGTTGCGCGACGCGGCGCGGAGCCGGTGGTGGTCGACGGGCTGGATCGTGAGGCGGTGATCGCGGCGGTGCGGGCCGCCCGGCCGGAGGTGATCGTGCACCAGATGACCGCTCTGGCGGATATGCGCAGCCTCCGCAAGCCGGACAAAACGTTCGCGGTCACGAACGAGCTGCGGACCCGGGGCACCGACAACCTGCTGGCGGGCGCGGCGCGGGCGGGCACCCGCCGGGTCATCGCGCAAAGCAACGTCGCCATGTACGAGCCTTCCGGCGGCCCGGTGAAAACCGAGGAAGATTCGCTCGCCTCGCGGTCGCCCAGCCCGTCGTCGGCGCGGTCGCTGGCGGCGATGAAGCACGTTGACAGGACCGTGCCGCTCACGGCACCGGAGGGAATCGTGCTCAGGTACGGCAGCTTCTACGGGCCGGGCGCCTCGGAAGTCCTCCTCGACGTCGTGCGGAAGCGCCAGGTGCCGGTGATCGGCGGCGGCACCGGGATATGGTCGTTCATCGAAATCAGCGACGCCGCCGCTGCGACGCTCGCCGCGGTCGACCGCGGTGCGCCTGGCGTCTACAACGTCGTCGACAGCGACCCGGCGCCGGTCGCGGACTGGCTGCCCTACCTGGCCAACATCTTGGGCGCCAAGCCGCCGCTGCGGATGCCCGCCTGGCTCGGGCGGCTGCTCGCCGGAGAGTTCGTCGTCACCCAGATGACCAGCTGGCGCGGGTCCTCGAACAAGAAGGCCAAGAAAGAGCTCGGCTGGGAGCCGCGGTACGCGAGCTGGCGGGAGGGATTCCGGGCATGGGTCAACCGATGAGGACGGGCGCGGCGGCCGCTGCTGTTCTCCATCGCCGACGGGATGACCGGAGCCTTATCAAGTCGCGAGTGCATTTGGCCTCACTCGAGTTGGGGTTGGCGGCTCGTCGTGGGTGTGTGTCAGCTCGGGGGTTTCTCGACGACGCAGCCGTGCTTCTTACGCCCGTGGTGCGTGCAATCTGGGTGAACCGTTGTTCAGCGGCGGCAGCACTGCGCTACTGCACAACCTCGAGTTACCCCATCCGAATGAAGGTCATGTCCATCCAGTCCTGCCACGTGGCACCGTCGTCGGAGCGCTCCCATCTGGCTGTCATGGTGCCTCTGTCGGGGCTGACCGTCAGCGTGGACCGTACGGCTCCGCTCGCGTCGGCGGTGGAGGGCCGTGCTACCGCGGCGACGTCGCCGCCACCGGTGAAGGTCCACACACCGTGCTCGTCAACCTTGGCATGCATGATCGTCATGTTGCCCTGGTTGTCGTAGGCGCGGCCCGTGAACGTGTCAGTAGCCGGGTCGTATTCGCCGATGAGCTCGATCGCCTGGACCCTCTGCTCCCCGATCATGACGTCGACGTGGTGGACAAGGAAGAAGCCACCCGGGAGCCATTCGTAGATATCGGAGCCGATGATCGGGATCGGAACCTTGCCCACGATGTGGCCCTCGGACCGCCATCGGCCCACCAGCGCGCCGAGGCGCTGGATCTCCGGGCCGGGCGCCTCAGCGCTGTTGGGGTTGTCGCGCGATTCGGACATCATTTCTCCTACCGTTGCTGCGCTGGTTAATCCTGAATAACGCTTCACTCCATTGGACGCCGCTGCCCGACTGAGGGCGCGTTCGCGTTCTGGTCCACTGCCGGCCAACTGTGGCCATCGGGTCGGCTCGATCAACTGACGTGGCTCCGCGACGCTCCAAGTTTCTGATCTTGCTTTCAGCTCGAGGTCGTTAAGACTTCTCCTGGGGAGTCGGAAACCTTGGCCTGTCGCGGAGCGGATTGATCGTGCTGCCTTGATGGATAAGGTGCGGTCCCGTGGTGGGCGTGGCGATCTCATCCTCTCGAATGCGCAGCAGATCGTGTAGCTGTTCGGTGGTGAAGCCGAACCCGCCTCCGCAGCGGGAGACCGTATGATGACTCCCCAAGTGACCAAGGGCCTGGCCACATCACACTACGATGCCTCCGTGCGACGACCCGAGTTTCAGCTGGTCTTCCCGAGGATTTGACACCTGCAAAGGACTTTGCTTGGTGGCGTCCGAGCGGCTGTTTCGCAAAGCATGGTCGGAACAACAGAGTTAATATCGCGCCGCGTCATCGTCGGGGAAAATCGATCTTGGGCACGTATCCGCATTAAGCCTCGCTCAGACTTTACCCCTGCCCGCGACATCAATGAGCCACGCGCGGCGCCTTGGACCTTCGTGCAGAAGCTGGATAACCTCGGGCTCCTCATGAACAGGTCACCCCGCACTCATCGAGACAGAGTTTCGCCGCACGAGATCCGTGATCGCTCCCGAGCGCCCATGGGCAAGCGAGATGTGTTTAGTTAAGGTAAAATGAAAGATGATGAATGCCTATGTGATACTTATGCGCGGCATCAACGTTGGCGGCAAGAATAGAGTGCCAATGGCAGACTTGAAAACGTGCCTGGAAGAACTGAGCTTTGCTAACGTCTCAACGTACATTGCCAGTGGCAATGTGATCCTAGAATCCGACAAACGCCCTGACAAGATAAGAGCTCAGATTGAAGACGCTCTGACTAAGAGCTTCAAACTGGACAGCGAACTCATCAAGGTCTTGGTGCTGAGTCGTGAGCAGCTTCAAGCTGTCATCGATAACAAGCCTAAAGGCTTCGGCGATCAGCCAAAGAAGTACCATAGTGATGCAATCTTTCTGATGGACATTGATGCGGACCAGGCCATGCCGATATTTAATCCACGCGAGAGTGTCGACAAGGTGTGGCAGGGTGACGGCGTGATCTATTCGCAGCGTCTTAGCGCCGAGCGCACTAAGAGCCGACTGAATAGGATCATGGCATCCCCCCTCTACAAATCGATGACCATCCGTAGTTGGAGCACAACAACCAAGTTATTGGATCTGCTGAAAGATTCAGACGTTAGCAAGGAGGGATAACATGGGTGGCCGGAATGGCATTTCGCCAGATGGCAAAATTGTCGGCGAGACTTTGGCCCCCGCACCCTTTATCGGCATGACTGAGCGGGACGGCTAGCTGGCGGGCGACTCGACCACGGCCAAGATCGACCGGTTTCTCTCGACCCACCTCACCAACGAACAGCAGATCCTCGCCTCACTGTGAAACGCCCCAGGTTCGTGCCGCTCTCATACGGGCGACATCTCGGGTGTGAGGGCAGCGTAGTGGGCTTGCTCGTATTCCCCGGGTGACATAGCAGAACCCGGCCCAGCTCCGCACGCGGGTGAATGACCCGCCGGAGGCCACACACATCCATTACCGCGTCCGTCGCTAAGCCGGTCGACCAGCGCCCTCTTCGTTGCGGTTCGTCGGAACGATTAAAAGCGACATGCCCTGATGCGGGTTCAGGCCAACGGGAAAGCTGCACCTATGATCGACCATGCCGAGCCTTCTATTAGTGAACATGTCTATTACCGCGGCGCCGGGTGAAAGATATTCGGAGACGACCCGGTCAGATATCGGATGGTTCGAGAAGTTCAAGGCGGAAACCTGAATGAATCCGCTGTCAAGCCGATGAACCATCACGAGCAGAGCCTTATTTGACACGGCTGGTAGGTCAACCTGCGTGCTTGTGGCAATGCCGTAGCGCCGGCGGACCGCCAGAATATCGCGCAGCCGCGAAACGAACGAGGTTCTATTCCTCAGTTGCTCGGGTAGTGATCCGTACAAGCTGCGACCACGGGGCATCCTGGACGATGACTCGCCTGCCCCAGGCTCATAGTCCATCAGGTCGTAGGCTGCGCGATGGATCCAGCGGGTGTCCCCTGTTGCGAGGAGCCGCGCAACTCGGGATCGCTCGAGCGTCAGCATCCCGCAGAGGTCCCAGCCGGAAAAAGCGAATACACCGGGTTGCAACGCGTTGAACATCGCCAGCAGCAGGTGCGCCTGTTTGACTTCCTCGATCATGTCCTTGTTGAGCTCGGATATGTCGGTGACGCCCAGTGAGGCGGTGATGATCGTCGCGGTAGTGGAGGCTATGCCGTTGGTCGTGAAGATGTCGTTGTATGGAGCAGCGTCGCCGGTGAGCCGCTCGATGAGCTCGGCACGAATTCTGGTCGCCAACTCCGCACCGGTCACCACGGTGCCGCCGAAGTGGAAGATCTCGTCCTGGTGTGTTGCGGCGAAATGCACCAACTCGTAAGTCAGTTCGTCGTGGTTCTGCAGGGCATGCACCAGAGAGATTGGTTGCAGCCCAAGCCGCAATGCGGTGTTAAGTGTGAGCCGCAGGAACTCGGTGTTACCGGTGGCCAAGGCATGGTGGTACGCGGGGCGGTTGACGAAGTCGTAAGAAAGATCAGCCCCGCGCTCGCCAGTGTTCTTGATGTCGTCGATGGCCAGGTTCAGCTCCTGGAAGGTGAAGCCGCCGACCTTGCGCACCATGCTCGCGATCATCTGGTTGGCGGCCTCCGAGAGGGGATGTCCTTCTGACCAGGCGGGAGCGCCGCCCTCGCCGCTCTTCTCCACACCGAGGAAGGCGTTGGCATCCAGCCTCAGCGCACCGGCTCCAAGGTCATGCAGCGAGTGCAATGCGTCACCCATTACCAGCCGCATGCCGGCGCCCGTGGGGTCCAGCCAGTTGATCGATGGCTGACCATCCTTGAAGTAGTGCAAATACACCCAGCGCCGGTCCACTCCATCTACACCAGTGACGGTCGCAGTGGCGCTCCAGTTCGTGTCCTTGATGCCGGGCTCGTGGAAGATAACCCGCTGCATCTTGCCGATGATGTAACCGGCCTTCTCCAGTCGATCCTCGGCCGACATATCGAGGTTGATCGAGTCCTCTCCGGGTGGAACCGGCGGCAAAAGATGCCAGTCCTCGGGCGGGATCTCCACCATGTGGTAGATGCCGGGGTAATCACCAACATTCATCTCTGCCAGACGAAAATCTGCACCCTTCCCCGTATGGCCCGGCACGATGTCATCGATGATGGTGCCTCCGTGCGCGGCTGCCACCGTACACATCAGTTGAAATTCCACCTCAGTGCCGAACGTCTCCTCGATCCGAGTGCTGATCCGGTCGAAATGCCCGTCCACACTAGGGGTTACGTCCCAACCTGAGATGCCCCCGGCCCGCTTGACCGGTCCCGTGTGCACCGCGTTGACCCCGATAGCCTCGAACACGCGCCATAGGTCCTCGCGCGCCAACGTGCGGAGGAACGACTCACCGGTTCTCGTGATCATCGAGGTGGGGTACGCCGTGAACCAGACGGATGCCTTCTCGATTGCGGCCCGGGGATTTGAGCGGGCGAATGGTCGCTGCGACATACCGGCCGAGCGAGCGAACTGGGAAGCAACCGCAGCACCGCGGACCAGCATCGACTCGTGCTGCAACCAATCGACGTAGCCGGGCTCTATGGCGCTCCCACTCACCAACTCTCCCGTTCTCACCTAGTCAGGCAGCGCTTTTGAGTTCACTCGCAGGCTATTTGACCCCCGGACGGAACCGCCTCTGGCTCGACTTCTTGGTCGCTGCCTCCGGTCAGCCGCTCCCAGACCGGCCCCACCTTTCATCTTCCTCCCAGGGGCACGCCAATCCAACCAGCTGACTGGTCTACCCGAGAGGAGTTACGACTGCCGCGCCGAGCGATCAGCTGGTACCGACCCTTGCGCCGATCGGGCCGGCCAGCGTGAAGAGCAGCGAAGCACACCCTGCGGCCGCCGCGGGACCACTATGTGCGCGTGGACAGCAACGACTACTCCCCGACTATGACAGCGCATTGGGCGTGGCCGACGGAGGGATGGCATGGTGACCGGCGCAAAGACCGCCGCCCGGCACCCTCGCAGCGGTGGCCCGTGGTGCCACCCTCCGTTGGGTTTGGCCAGCCGGGCCACTGCGACACCCGCACCGTAGGCCACAGCCACCGTGGCCGGCCAGAGGTTGCCGGTCAGGCCTGTGCTGGCGGTGAGGGCCAACGCGCCCAGTCCCAAGCTGGAGCCGACCAGGTCGGCGTCGATCCCAGGTAATCGAGGATGAAGTCTTTACTGATAGGTACGAATCTCCTTGAAGGCCTTGGCCAGACTGTTGCCCTCGGCTTCGATCAGTTCTCCGCCGGTCAGCGTCGCGAGCCCCTTCAGCGGCACCGTCCTTGCCTCTCGAGGGTTGGCTGTCACCACACCGTCGGAAGGAACGACGACCGAGAGGGAATCCATGAGTTTGCCTTCCGCATTGAGACCGAGCACGTAGTTGACGATTCCGTCCGGATGGCCCGGCTTAACGGCCTTATCCACGAACTGGTCCACCAGCCAGCCCGAGGAACCGGATGTCATGGTTTGCGCGGAAAGGAACCGGCGAAGATCGGGCGCCACCGCTGTTGCGCGTTGGGCGTTGGGCGCAGCGCCGCCTCCGGAGAGGGCCGTCACTACCCCTACCAGCGCGGAGAATCCACTATTGGAGGCCGAAGGGTCGGTCATCCCGTAACTAAATTTCTTCGCCTCTGCCGCCCTGGCGATGTCGGACCACGTTGGCGCCTGCGGTCCCAGCCCAATCGATGCGCGACGGGCTTCTTCAGGCCGAGCACCCGAGGCCATGATCTTAGTAGACGCAGCGATGCGCTTGCTCGCGTCCGGGATGAGCGACAGGTAGCGGTTGGAGGAGAACCAAATAGCGTCGTACTTGCGGGGCCGCTTTGCCGGCGGCGACGGTTTCGGCGCCGTCCAGGGTGCCCGTGAACTCGAACGTCATCCGTACGTTCGTCGCCTTGCTTGCCTCCTCCACGACCTCGGCCGTGTCCTTGACCTCTGACCCGGCCAGTACGCGCAGCGTGATCGGCTGCTCCAACCGCCGGGCTGTTGCGGCGTGCTCGCGGATGGTGCGGTCGACGCTTCGGGCTTCGAGTCCTGCCTGACGGACAGCAGACTGCAGCCCGTGGCGAGTGTCCCGAGTAGCAGCGTCGCGACCGTGAGCATGGCGGTTCGACTGAGTGGGTGTGATCTCACGCGTGTGCTCTAAGTACTGCTTCTCGAGCGTGGCGATCATGTATTCCAGAAGCTCGTACCGGGGTGCATCCACGATGTTCATCAGATCCGGCGGCAGGGCAACCCCCGACGACGTCAGCACGTCACGGAAAGTCGACGGGTTCGTCGTTCGGAAGCCGTACTTCGCCGCCAGCCGTTGCAGCTGCTCAGTGAAAACGCGGACCTGCCCGGCTTTGTCACCGTTCTCGGTCAGCGCCAGGACCGTGTGCTTGGACAACACATCAGGCGTTGGCTACAGCAACACCATTTCCTTGGTGATCGATCCGTCATTGCGTATCTGGCGGTCGAGGAACAGCGACTCGTAGGTCAGCAACATCGGGGTCTTGCCGGGGCCCAGCGCGAGATACTCCTCGAACGGGGCCTCGGTCGAGGATTCGGAATAGCCCTGCCCGAGAAAGAGCCGGGCCATCGACGGCAGTACGGCCACGGCCTCGCGCTTGTCAGACACGACTCGGTTGCCGTTAGCCGTGTAGCTGCCAAGGCCAAATACCTGGCGGCCGAATTGGAGCGGCGCACATCCGTCGTGGTCACCAGCATGGCCTTTCTCGCGGCGTACGTCGCATTTCCTTCAATTTGGTCCCAGCGCATTTGTTTGGCCACGAGCTTGAGATACGCATTGACGTCGAACGTCCAATATCCGGCCAGCGTCTTCTGGGCAACCCCCCCCGACTGCAGAAGGTCGACGATCGGCTGGAACGAGGCGATAGCTATCGGGGAATAGAACGGGAATATAGGCCGAGCGTCTCGCGCTCACGCTTGATCTTCCCGGCGGCCGGACAGACGAAGGAAAAGCGAAATCGTAATCGTCGAGACAGGTTGAGGTCGCGATCTCCCGGGACCCGGCGTTGTCAAGCTCGACGACCAGACCCGAAGCTGCGAAGACATGCTTCACCTCAGGATCGGCAAACAACGCCTTCTTCTCCGAGCCGACGACTCCTCGGACCGGCGGTGTGACCGTGGATGCGATTTCGGACCAGGCGGTCTAGTGAAGACAACCTGAAGGCGATCGTCCAAGACAGCTACGGCCCACCCCTTGTGGATTCGAGTCCACGGGCCCACCAACGGCTTGTATTGCTCCGCTCGATGTTTGACTCCTCGGTTTCGCTTGATGCTTTACGCGGTTCCGCTTGATGGTTGACACCGGTTCCGGTTGATCCTTGAGCCCGGATTAAGCGATTGCGACTCTCGCCATTTCCTCAAACTCCGCCATCAGCGCCCGGTGGGGATGGGGCCCATGGCTGATTCGTGCGACGCCGGCATTCGCCCACTCGACCTTTGCCGGCGAGCCGGGGAAGGCGATCAGGTTCAGCGGCAGCGGTACTTCCTTGACGATCCGCTCGACCTGCCGCGGATCGGTGAGGCGCGGGACGAAAAAGCCGCTGGCGCCGGCGTCGGCGAAGACCCTGCCGCGCTCGACTGCTTCGTCGACCAGCGCCGAGTCCTGCGTCTGCGCCTTGATGTACAGGTCGGTGCGGGCGTTGATGAAAAACTGATCGCCGACGGCGCGGCGGATCGCCTCGATGCGCTTCGCCTGCAACGTGAGCGGGTGCAGACCCTGGCCGCCGATGATCTGGTCCTCGAAATTGCAGCCGACCGCGCCCGTCGCGGCCAGGCGGACGACATTGTCGGCGCCTTGGTCCGGGTCATCGGAATAGGCGCCTTCGAAATCGACGGTCAGCGGCAGCTCGG
>JBKOZG010000012.1:0-9309 GCA_046725775.1 Actinomycetota bacterium
ACCTGATGCTGACCTAGTTGACTTGCGCCGACGGCTTTCGGCAGCGCGGTGGCCAACCAGGGAAACCGTCTCGGACTGGTCGCAAGGACTACCGCTCGACGTGTTGCAGGAGCTCTGTGAGCATTGGCAGACGGCGTACGACTGGCGGGCGACCGAGCGGCGCCTCAACCTACTGCCTCACTACCGAACCGCCATCGACGGACTCACGGTGCATTTCATTCACCTGCGTTCACCGGTCGCCCATGCCGTTCCGCTGATCATGACTCACGGGTGGCCCGGCTCGTTCTTCGAGTTCGAGCAAGTACTGGAGCGATTGGCTGATCCAGCCGAGTTCGGCGAGGCGTTGCGACCGGCATTCCATGTCGTAGTGCCGTCGCTACCCGGTTACGGCTTCAGCGACGCCCCGACCAGACCTGGATGGAACATCCACCGGATAGCTGCTGCGTGGGCTGAGCTGATGGACCGACTCGACTACTCCCGGTTCATCGCGCTCGGTAGCGATTGGGGCACCAGCATCTCGACCAGCCTGGCACTGAACCATCGCCACCGCTTGTTCGGTCTCCACTTGATCCCGCCACTGGTTCCTCCACCAGCCGGCGGAGAGACATTGACCGAGCCTGAGCGGACGTCGATAAAGCGGCTCGAAGAGCGCAACCGAACAAGCTCGGCATACACCTACATCCAGGCGACCGCGCCACAGACACTGGGATACTCCTTGGTCGACTCGCCGGTCGGCTTGTGTGCCTGGATCCTGGAAAAGGTCTGGGCCTGGTCCGACCACGGGGGAGATTTGTGGGAGGTCCTTGGCCCGAATCAGGTGCTGGACAACATCACGCTGTACTGGCTGACTCGAACGGGTGCCTCGTCAGCTCGGCTTTACTGGGAGAGCATCGCCGAAGTCACCAGCTGGTTCACCAGCCCCAGTGGCGAGCCCATCACCGTACCGACTGGATGCACCGTCTTCCCGCAGGAGGTACCACACCCCTACCGGCGATGGGCCGAACCTCGGTTTCCAGCGATTGTTCACTGGGGGGAGCCCGCGCGAGGCGGCCACTTCGGCGCCTGGGAACAGCCGGACGTGTTCATCTCTGAAGTTCGCGCCGTAGCAGAAGCTCTCGGAGTCGGTGGATGAGGGCCCCTAGCCTGTCCCGCGGAATGCGTTGATAGGAAACTGATCATGGCGGACCGGCGTGATGATCATGGTAGAGGAGTGACTGATGAAAGTTACCGTGGTGGGCGGCGGGTCCACGTACACACCCGAACTGGTTGACGGGATCGCACGGCTAAAGCATCTGTTCAGTGTTGACGATCTGGTGTTGGTCGATCCGGCAGAGGAGCGACTTGCACTCGTCGCCGGGACCTCACAGCGCATTTTCGCCAAGTTGGGCTATTCCGGCCACATCACGTTCACGACTGATCTTGATCGGGCCGTGAGTGATGCCGCAGTGGTTCTGCTGCAGCTCAGGGTTGGCGGCCAAGCGGCACGCGCGGTCGACGAAAGCCTGCCTTTGACATGTGGCTGTGTCGGCCAGGAAACCACGGGTGCTGGCGGGCTAGCGAAGGCACTCCGTAACGTGCCGGTGATCCTGCAGATCGCCGAGCGAATCTCCCGGCTCGCCGCCAAAGACGCCTGGATCATCGATTTCACGAATCCGGTGGGCATTGTGACCCGCGCCTTGCTCGATCACGGTCATAGGGCAGTCGGGCTCTGCAACGTGGCGATCGGCAATCAACGGGCGGCTGCGGACCTGCTCGGCATCGAGCCCGCCCGGGTGACGCTGGATCATGTCGGGCTCAACCACCTGACCTGGACTCGACAGGTCCTGGTCGATGGGCAGGATCGGCTACCCGAGCTGCTTGCCGCATCCGCCGAGGAATTGGCCGGGCGTTCCGGCATTCCGGCCGAGCTGCTCCGCAGGTTGGCGGTGTGGCCGTCGTACTACCTGCGTTATTTCTATGAACATGATCAAGTTGTCGAGCAGCAGCGGGCGAAACCTTCTCGGGCCGAAGAAGTGGCCGCGATTGAGCGCCAGTTACTAGAGATCTACGCCGACCCTTCGGTCCATGAGAAGCCCGCGCTGCTTCAGCAGCGTGGCGGTGCGTATTACTCCGAGGCCGCCGTGGATCTGATGGCGTCCTTGCTCACCGATCGGGGTGGTGTGCGGGTGGTCAATCTTCGCAATGACGGCACGCTGCCCTTCCTGGCCGATGAGGCGGTTGTTGAGGTGCCGGCACGGGTTGGCCGGCAGGGTCCTGTCCCGCTGGACTCGGCGCCGGTTGATCCGCTTTTCGCCGGACTCATTGCCCATGTCTCGGCGTATGAGGAGCTGGCACTCGACGCTGCCGTCCGCGGCGGTCGGGAACGGGTCTTCCGCGCATTGCTTGCTCACCCACTCATCGGCCAGCTTGACCTCGCCGACAAGCTCACCGACATGCTGATCGTCGCCAATCGGGATCATCTGCAGTGGGCGGCGTGACCGCCGCGGTTCTCGCCATCGACGGCGGCAACAGCAAGACCGATGTCTGCCTTCTCTCTGCCGAGGGCTTACTCCTCGGATATGCGCGTGGGCCTGGCTCCAACCACCAGAACATCGGGATCGACGCTGCATTCAATGTGCTCGCCGGTCTGGTCGGCGAAGTAGCCGCCGAGGCCGGAGTCGACGCTCGCTCACCGCTCCCTCAGCACGCCGCGGTCTACCTGGCCGGCGCCGATTTCCCGAGGGAGGTGGAATTACTGCGCGAGCGCGCCTCGAGCGCCGGCTGGGCAGCAGACGTATCCCTGGACAATGACACCTTCGCGCTTCTGCGGGCCGGCACGAGTACAGCCAACCGCATCGCGGTGGTTTGTGGTGCGGGCATCAACTGTGTGGGCGTCTCTGCGACCGGCGGAATAGTCCGCTTTCCATCGCTGGGTGTCATCTCTGGTGACTGGGGCGGCGGAGGGACGCTTGGCACTGAGGCGCTTTTCCTTGCTGTGCGCGCCGAGGACGGTCGTGGTCAACCCACCGCGCTGCGCGAAGCGATCATGGAACACTTCGGCACGGCATCCGTCGTAGAGATAACTGCTGCACTGCACTTCGGTGAGCTGCCGCGCAATCGGCTCCATGAATTGGCACCGGTGCTGTTGCGGGTGGCCGCCGCAGGCGACGGACCTGCTACGGCGGTGGTTGAGCGGCTGGCCGAGGAAGTGTTCTTGCTGGCCCGGGTTGCTCTCGACCGACTCAGGCTGCGGGATCAGCCAACAGATGTAGTGCTGGGTGGCAGCGTCCTTGCGGCGCGACACGCTCTTCTCATGGAAGGAGTGTCGCGGCGCTTGGCTGCATCTGCTCCACGCGCCAACCTTCTCGTAGTGGACGACCCCCCGGTGGTCGGTGCCGCACTTCTCGGACTGGACGCGCTCGGCGCCGACCCGGCCGCGGAGATTGCGGTACGAAGGGCACTGCTCGCCCGCACTCGTACCAATCCCGCCTCTGCCAACGCGGCGAGCTGATCATGTTGGCCGAGAAACCCCTGCTGCCTAGGGAACTGTCCTGCGACGTGCTGGTTGTCGGAGGCGGCTGCGGCGGTGTGGCGGCGGCATTGGCAGCCAGCGACATGGGCCGTCTGGTCGTGTTGACCGAGGCCGGGGGCCGGGTCGGTGGTCAGTTGACCGGTCAAGCGGTGCCACCAGATGAGCATCCGTGGGTGGAGACCACAGGCATTACGGCCAGATACCGGCAGCTACGGGCAGCCGTCAGGACGCGGTACAAGCAGACCAGACGCCTGACCGAGCAGGCCCGGCGAGATCCGCTGTTCAATCCCGGCGCGGCCTGGGTGAGCGATCTGAGCGCGGAACCTGAAGTCTTTCGTGAGGTGCTTGAGGACTTCTTGCGTCCGGTTCAAGCTCAAGGTCTGCTCCATCGCCTGATGCGACATCGGCCATTCGCCGTGGAGACGACCGGCGACCACATCGCGGCAGTCAGCTTCGAGGACCTGCAGGCCGGCGGCCAGCTGACGATCACAGCCGGCTGGGTTCTCGACGCGACAGAGGAGGGGGACCTGCTGCCGCTCGCCGGCTGCGAATTTGTGGTGGGTGCGGAATCCGCCGCGCGGACCGGTGAGCCACACGCCCTCTCGGGCCCAGCTGATCCGATGGATCAGCAAGCGATCACATGGTGCGCCGCACTGGAGTGGCGACCAGGCGAGGATCACACCATCGACAAGCCGGAGAGTTATGAATTCTGGCGGAGCTACCGCGCCGATTTCTGGCCCGGCACTCAATTGGGCTGGACGACCCAAGAGCCGGAGACCGGCAGAGCGTTGAGCCGCCCGTTGTTTTCGGATTCAGGTGAGCATGACCTGTGGACATTCCGCCGGATCCGCTACAGCGGCCACTACACCGATGACGTCTCAGATGTGACGCTCGTCAACTGGCCGCAGATCGACTACTGGCTCACGCCACTGATCGGAGTCCCCGAGGCGGACCGGCGGACCTCGCTAGGGAATGCGCGGGAGTTGTCGCTGTGCTTTGTGCGCTGGCTGCAGGCCGATGCGCCACGCCCAAACGGGGGGACCGGGTATCCCGGGCTACGCCTGTGCCCGGAGGTCCTTGGTACCGAGGACGGTCTGGCAGCAAACGCCTACGTCCGGGAAAGTCGTCGAATCGCTGCCGAGTTCACTGTATTGGAGACTCACGTAGGAGTGGGGGCTCGGCCGGGGGCCGATCGGGCGGAGGCCTTCCCGGACACCGTCGGCGTCGGCTCGTACCGAATCGACCTCCATCCCAGCACGGCCGGACGCGGGTACCTCGACATCGCGACCTATCCGTTTCAGATCCCACTCGGCGCCTTACTCCCGCAAAGACTGGACAATCTGCTGGCAGCCGGAAAATGCTTGGGTGTCACCCATGTCAGCAATGGCTGCTACCGGCTCCATCCGGTGGAATGGAACGTCGGCGAGGCGGCGGGCGCCCTTGCCGCGTACTGCCTCAACAATCGGGTAGGCGCTCGGGCCGTACGCAGCACCCCCGGCTTGCTCGCTGATTTTCAACGCACACTGCTCTCGATTGGAGTCCAGTTGCATTGGCCCGTAGAGATCCAAACGGAGGTGCGTTAGATCATGGGGGCCGTGACGAAGCCGCAACATCGTGCCGACATGTTCCTCGATCCAAAATCTGACCCGCGCGAGGGCGGTACGTCGCTCGGTGATGAGCGGGCGACGTTGATCGAGTTCCTGCGCGGTCAACGCCTCACCTTGCAGCTGAAGTGTGACGGGCTGGACGCCGATCAGCTCGCTCGGCGTGCGGTCGAGCCGTCAACGATGTCACTGCTCGGCCTGGTGCGACATCTGGCCGAGGTGGAACGTAAGTGGTTCCGGCAACGGTTCGCGGGGCAGGACGTACCCAATCGCTACCAGTCCGAGGCCGAGCCCGATGGCGACTTCGACGGTGCCGTGGCCGATCAGGCCGTTGTCGATGAGGCGTGGGCCGCATGGCGTGACGAGGTTGTCTTTGCCGAGCAGTTCGCTCGTGAGACCGACCTCGGCTTCGTTGGAAGGGACGGCGCGGGCAAACCAATCTCTCTGCGGGAGCTCCTGGTTCACATGATCGAGGAGTATGCCCGCCACAACGGCCATGCCGATCTCTTGCGCGAGCGTATTGACGGACGTGTCGGCCAGTAGGCCGGTCGCCAGACTCAGATACCAAGCGTGTCGAGTGCAAGGACTAGAACGCCAGACGCCAGCAGTGCCCCGGTAACAAGTGATGGCCTAACTCGACTGCCGGGTCGCGGCTGGATGGAGCGTGCGGAGCGCCAGTATAGGAACACCCCGAGCACCAGCAGAACAGCGTCGAGCAGGATTGACGCGACGGGCTTCGCCCATAGCCCGAACCCAAGCAGCGGAAGGTTGCCAGCGTTGCCCGGCAGGATCGGCATATCTGCGCGGTGCACGATGAGATCGAGCACCCAGTGTGAAAATGCCACAGCGCCGAGCAGCAGGCCGAGCCGCCGATCCCAGCGCCACCAGGCGACGGCACCGAAGGTGGCCGACAAGACGAGTGCCCCGATCAGCGAGTGGGTGTAGTCAGCATGAATCACCACCGCGCCGTACCCGCCCTGAGGCAGCGTCTCGATCGTCTCAATGCCGAGCAGGAACAACGGTATGAACACCACATCTAGCCACTGGGTTGCCAGCATCAGGGACCACAACGGCGCCCGGCGGTCCACCGATTTCGCGCCGGCGGCGAGGCCGTAATGCCCGACGATCACTTTCGTCCGCGGGTTGGCCGGGATGGCCACAACAGCCGTGTATCTAAAAAGCCACAGACGCCGATGAACAACACAAAGCTCACGAGAAACGCGACCAACTTTTCAGACCTCCGTCGCCTTCGGGCGAACCAAGAGCGTGACACCGAGGGCAGCAATCCAAAGTCCCCAGCCGGTGCTTCCGACGAGGCCTGCAAGATCGAACACCGGAAAGCCGGGGAGCGCCGTTGCCAGGATGTCGCCCTGATTGAATAGGTAGAGCACGCTGACAATCAGTCCGAGCACTCCGACCCAGCGGGGTAACACCCGACTGCGCAACACGATGATGCTGAGGGTGACCGACCAGCCGATCCCGAGCAACTGTCCAAGATGCTCCCCAAGAAGCGCGCCACCGAATTGGTGCTGCGCCAACCATGCTGCGGCCAGCGCGGTTCGATTTGCGGCATCGCCCTCTTGATACAGCCGCGCCAGTGGCGGTACAACGAAGACCCAGCGCAGGAAGCCGATCAGCGCAAGTACTGCCGAGATTGCGCCGGCGAAGCTCGCTACCCAGAGGGCGGCGTCGTCACGCCGTCCGAGCGCGATGGGCAGGAGCAAGATCGGCACAATCAGGATGGCGTACGTCCAGGCTGTCGCGAACCAAGTCCAGGCCAGGCTGGGGCCGCCCTCAGCGAATCTCGGGAGCACGACATCGGCTGGTTCCCGAAGTATGTCCGGCCAATCGAAGGTTGCGGACAGGAGGGTTGCGGCGGCGGCAAAGGAGAGAGCGCCAATCAGGAATAGCGCACCGGTGATGCGAAGTAGCAGGAGGCTATTGTTTTCGGTCGTCAAGAGGTGTCCCGCCTCTCCAGAGATAGCCAGAAGTGACTTCTCAATTCACCCTGTCATGGTCTGCAGCGTTGAGGCTGAATCGACTCGCACACCCGGTCGCTGCTTGGGCTAGGCCAAGTTGCACGCCAAGTGTGGGCTCACGATGAGATAGCGGCGGGTGCGTACGGCCGCCCAGCAATCCGCTTAGGAAGGTGCCGGCCCCTGGTGGCGTACTCGCGAGCCCGGTGGCTGGATAAGGCGAGCAAGACCATGATGCTGATGCCGACGGTTGGCAGGCTGGTAGCCAGAGTGACGGCTTCCGACCCGTTGGCATTGCCGACGAACGCGACGGTTGTGGTCAGCACACACGACAACATCAGCACAATCCGGGCCCAATTGCGGCCGACGAAGACGGCAATGGCCAATCCGATATCGATCAATGCCACAAAGGCGACCACGCTTCCCGCCAGGATCAGCGCTGGACGACCGCCCTCGAGATCCACGCCCGTCACATACTGCGCGGGCAGCAGGAACAGCAACAGTGCAATCGGCAGGAATGCCAATCCGCGAAGGAATGCCACCCCAGCCCCGAACACTATCTGCGCGGGTCGCTTATCTCGGCTGTCGGTGTGCTCACCCATCGCTATCTCGGGCACCTCGATCCGCCGTATGTCGATGATTGGCAAGTTGCCGTCGGTGATGATCAGATCACCGCCGCCGTTGCGGCTGTGGTAACCGGTGGAGAAGTCTTCGATCACCTCAACCTCAGCTTCCGGCGACGCCGCACTTACGGTCTGGACAATGAAGTCGCGCTCGATATCGGTGTTCTCTTCGATCTTGTGAGTTACCTGCAGGGTGAACAAGGAGAGCCCGACGCTCTTGTCGTAAGTTCCCGCCGCGACCCAGTCGACCGGGTAGCCGCCGGGAAGCATCCAGCCCTCAGGACAACGCCAAAACCGTACGTGGTGCCGCTTGGACGGGTTGCCCGCAACCTCCTGTTGGTAGGCGAAATCCTGCTGACGATCGAATAGGTGCAACGGGCTCACTGGCGCCTCTATATAGCTGCGCCGGCTCAACGTCGAGGTCAACATGCGCCGCCCGCTGGTCAGACTCAGATCGTCTGCGCGAATCCAGCCGGCTCGAGTCATCGCGGCATGAACCTGCGACTCGAGACCGCGCAGCGCGAGATTGACCGGGTCCCCGAGCAGGCCGTCGCTGGTACGGGCGCGGCCAATGAAGTAGCCGGGGACGTAAAGCCGGGTCAGAATGCGATGCAGCCTGGGCAGCAATAGATAGGTCAGGAGCACCCAGAACACAATCAGCAACAACATTGGCCAGCCGGGATGGATGCTCGCTCGAAACACCAGGTAGGCCAGCCAGATCGTGGCCAAACCGGCGAAGGCGAAGAGCACCCCGTCCACTGTGTCCATCGCTGAGGGCCGCCGCTCCCGGCTGCGCCGCATCGCCATGAACTCATTGTGGTCGAACGACCGACTTTGCGACATCACCAAGAGCTGACGACTGGCCTTATTCGTGCTCAAGGACCGGGGCTGGACGTATCACCGCCGAACGAGGACGCTGAAATCGAGCAACCGAATTCTGGGGGGGTAGGCAATGCAGCTGGAAAATACTTATCGCCGCAGCGTTGAATTCTGGAAGGACACCGTCTCGAACCTGTCCGACGAGTGGTCCAGCCCGACGCCGTGCACCGATTGGAACGTACATGCGCTGGTCAATCATGTCGTCGCGGAAGATCGCTGGACCAAGCCATTGATGGATGGCAAGACCATTGCAGAAGTCGGTGATGCGTTCGACGGCGATCTGCTGGGCGAAGACCCGAAGGCCTCTGCGATCGCGGCGGCCGAGGAGGCTCTGACGACAGTCGCCGAGAGGTTGCCAGCAGGAGGTCGGGTGCACCTTTCCTATGGAGAAGAGGAAATCGGTGAGTACATCAGCCAGCTGGCTGCAGACCACCTCATTCATGGCTGGGATCTGGCCGTGGCCACCGGTCAGGACCGTAACCTCGACTCGGAGCTTGTCGCGGAGGTGGCGGCATGGTTCGGCAATCGTGAGGAGATCATGCGCTCCTCAGGCGCCATAGCCGCAAGGTCGGACTCCGGCTTGGGTGGTAATCCGCAAGCCGACCTGCTCATCGCGTTCGGCCGCAACCCCGATTGGGTCCCACGATCGCCAGCGAGCGGAGCGAGCAATAAGACTCAGGATGCGTAAGCGCTGATCCCGAGCAACTCGTCAACGG
>JBKOZG010000091.1:0-4379 GCA_046725775.1 Actinomycetota bacterium
GGAGTTGATCAACGATCCAGTCTCTCTCGGTGGCACGCTGCTCGGCGCACTGTGCTTCCTGCTCGGAGCGATCCTGATGTTCCCGGCGTGGAAGCGTGCGGTTCAAGCGGCGAAGAGACCACTGAGCCCTGAAGATCCACAACCTCAAAGGAGAAGCCAATGACCGCAACCTCAGACCAGCTTCCCGACGCGGTGCTCTTCGGCAATCGCTTCGCCACCCAGGAGGTGCCGAGCCGCGAATTCCCGGAGGCGGGCATGACAGCCCTCGACGCCTTACGGCTGGTGTCCGAGGACATCGCACTGGAGGGCGATCCGGCGCGCAACCTCGCCACTTTCGTGACCACCTGGATGGAGCCGCAGGCACAACGGATCATCGCAGAGAACCTGCACCGAAACTTCATCGACCACGCCGAGTATCCGCGGACCGCTGAAATCGAGCAGCGCTGCATCCGCATGCTCGCTGATCTCTTCCACGCGCCGGGCGAGACGACCGGTGCGCGGACCCAGGGCTCCTCGGAGGCGATCATGCTTGGCGGCCTTTCCCTGAAGTGGAATTGGCGCAAGCGCCGCGACGCCGCCGGAGAGTCGACGGCAAACCCCAACCTGGTCTTCGGTGGCGACGTGCACGTGGTGTGGGAGAAGTTCTGCCGCTACTTCGACGTGGAGCCGCGGATTGTGCCGCTGCAGCCAGGCAAGTACACCATCGGCCCGGACGACGTCAGTCCACACGTCGACGAAAACACCATTGGCGTAGCTGCGGTGCTCGGAACGACCTTCACCGGTCACAAGGATGACGTCGTCGGCATCAATAACCTGCTGCTCCAGATCAAGGCCGAGCAGGGCATCGACGTTCCACTGCACGTGGATGGTGCGAGCGGGGGATTCGTCTGGCCATTCCTCTACCCGGATTCGGAATGGGATTTCCGGCTGGAGCAGGTGCATTCGATCAATGTTTCCGGGCACAAGTTCGGGTTGGTCTACCCGGGCATCGGATGGCTGATCTTTCGGGAGACATCCGATCTGGCCCCAGACCTGGTGTTCGAGGAGAACTATCTTGGCAAGACCGACGCCACCTTTACGCTGAACTTCTCCACAGGCTCCTCGATGGTGCTGGCGCAGTATTACAACTTCGTCCGCTATGGCCGTGCTGGCTACAGCTACATCATGAAGAACATGCAGGAGAACGCGAGAGTGCTCGCAGAAAAGCTGCGGGATACGGGCCGCTTCTCCTTGATCGGCCCCGATGAAGAGCAGCTTCCACTAGTTGCCTTCCAGCTGACTGACAACAGCGACTTCAACGAGTTCGATGTCGCCTGGCAGCTGTCGGCCGAACGCGGCTGGATGGTCCCCGCGTACACGCTCCCACCCAACGCCCAAAACGTCACGATCATGCGGGCGTTGGTCAAGGAGACCTTGAGCCGTGAGCATGTCGACACGCTCGCCCGGGACATTGAGGAGGCCTGCGCAACGCTGGAGAAGAAGGGTGGAGCCCACGAGTCCGAACGCCGCAAGATGGTGACAGGGTCAGGTCACTGAGCCTAGGCCAGGTATTACATGACCGAGCCCGTGTGCTGGCGTACCTGAGGTTATGCCTGGCCTAACCCGCTGCGCCCGCCGATCTTGTGGCGAGAGCGAAACGCTGAGCAAGCCTCTGATATCGGAACCGTACCCATCGTCGCCCTTGTCTCCCCGGTCCGCGGGGCCGTGTCTGCGGGCACGTATGCCATTGCACGATGGGCGCCGCGACGGGCGTGGTGGCGGCTGCCGGCCGGGCGCGTAACTACAAGCGAAACTAAGGCAGAACCCGCAACCTCCGGAGAGATGGGAGTACATCGTTTGCCGTGGGTGCTGCCAGTTGCCAAGCGTGCACTGGCAGGATCAGAGCGGGCGACTTGGGCCATTTGGGAAGGCTCCGTGACAGCATCGTGGCTGCCTGCGCAACGCACTACGAGTCGCAGGCGCCACGTCCGTGGCCACACAGTCCAGCTCTCGACCAGTCCACTGAGATGTGCGTGCGCCCATGGTTGAGCGGTGTCTAGGCTGCTCGCTTGAGGCGTTCGACTGACCTTCAACGCGGAGAGTTCATAGGTGGGGTCGTTCTCCCAGGGATCGAAGCCGTCGTGATTCGTTGTGCGATGAGGAACCCGAGCGACCCTTCACACATCTTGCGAAAGACAGGCCGTTCCATATCAGTATCAGTGGCGCGCATCGTCCGCTCCGCCTGCCGATCGCTGCAGCTCGTGAAGGTCGTCCCGTACTTGCTCCGGCTCCTCGGTCAGTGGCATGTTGTCGACGTCCTGCGCGCCGTCAAGCGACCCCGGGGGGATCGGCCTGCAACGGAGCAAACAGTGCGTCCAAGTCTTCTGCTGGCCCACGCTCAGCAACGAGTTCAAACGTTTTGCGGACGGCTGTGTCTGAACCGAGGCTTCGTATCAGAACCTGAGCGATCTCACGCCGCGCCACCGCACCGTCGCTGGGATCGCCGGCCCACCGCGTGTCGCCCTGCAACAAGACGAGCCGCAGTTCATCAGGCTGGTTGTAATCGAACCATCCGGGCCGCACGATTGTGTACGGATGCCCAGTGGCCCGGACGAGCCGCTCCGAGCGGCGCTTCCAGTCCCTGGGTGGCGCGGTTGTAGGCGCCAGTGCGGTTGGTGATGCCGTTCGAGGTCATCAGGGCGATGCGCGCCGGCTGGGCGCGAAGAGCGATCTGGACATTGCGTATGCCGCCGTAGTCGACCGTCTGTGTCCCGATTTTGCCCGCGCCGCCTGAGCCAAGGGTGAACACGACGGCGTCGATTCCGGCAACGGCAGCCGGCAACGTCTCGGGTCGCGTGACATCACCGACGACGATGTCGGCTTCTGCTCGCAGCCGCCGACTCTTGTCCGGGTTCCGTACAAGGGCGCGTGTCGGGTACCCCGGGCGGATCGACTCCTCGACAACAAGACGTCCGATGCTGCCAGTTGCACCGACGACCAGCACGCTTGTGGGACGAGTGATCATGACCCTCCTTGCATTAGCCCCGAACTATTGACCGCTGACAGAACCCCTGGAGCTCACGCCAACGTGACCTTGTCGATCATGCGTAGCCAGTTGAGGGTGCGCCGGCGCCCGACGATCGCCGCGCCCGGGCGCATTTGTCGTGCTGCGTGCTCCAGCCAACACCATCCGCCGCTGCTCAAGGGAGACCCTGCTGATCCAGGTACTGGCAAGTCCTCCCCTGGCGGCGAAGACCGCCGTAGCGTCGACCATGTGGATAACCGGAACGAGATCCGTGACTTCCTAACCTCCCGAAGAGCCAAGATCACGCCGGAGCAGGCGGGTCTACCGGCATACGGCGGCCGTCGCCGGGTCTCGGGGCTACGCCGCGAAGAGGCTGCCCTGCTTGCCGGGCTCAGCGTCGACTATTACACCCGGCTGGAACGCGGCGATCTTAGGGGAGCGTCCCAGACCGTGCTCGACGCCGTCGCCGGCGCCCTCCACCTTGACGAGCCCGAACGAGCGCATTTGATTAACCTGGCCCAAGCCGCGAACTCTACGAAGCGGGTAAGCCGCCGCGCGCCGCAGGATGGAGTGCGGCCAACAATTCAACGAATCCTCGATGCGATGACCGGCGCGCCTGCGTACGTGCGGAACGGTCGCCGCGACATTCTGGCTGCAAACCGGCTCGGCTACGCCCTCTACTCTGAGCTCTTCCTCGACCCGGCCAGGCCCGCGAACGTCGCCCGATTCCTCTTCCTTAATCCGCGGGCTCACACGTTCTTCATCGACTGGCCGACCGCGGCGAACGACATCGTCGCCGCTCTGCGAGCCGAGGCAGGCAAGAATCCCTACGAGCGTGAGTTGTCCGACCTCGTCGGCGAATTGTCCACCCGGAGCCAGGAGTTTGCGAGCCGATGGGCCGCGCAGAACGTGCGCTTCCATCGCAGCGGCTTCAAAGACATTCACCACCCGATCGTCGGAGATCTTCATCTGACCTTTGAGGCCATGGACCTTCCAGCCGACCCGGGACTCTCTCTCATCGTCTACAGCGCCGAACCCGGCTCAGGCTCCCAGGACGGGCTCAAACTCCTCGCCAACTGGACCGCCAACGAGGAAGAGCCGAAGGCCACGGCGGCGATTGACCAGCTCCCCTAGCAGAAGGAAACAATCAGATGTCCACCTGGCTGATCACCGGATGCTCGACCGGACTTGGTCGCGCCCTAGCCGAAGCAGTCATTGCCGCAAGTCACAACGTGGTCGTCACCGCACGCGACGTGGGAAAGGTCGTCGACCTCGCCGCTGACAACACAGACCACGTTCTCGCGCTCCCACTCGACGTCACGGACACGGCACAGATCACTAACGCCGTCAGTCAGGCCGAGGAGGAGTTCAGCGG
>JBKOZG010000078.1:0-10082 GCA_046725775.1 Actinomycetota bacterium
CGTCACGCCCCTCCTCACCCGCGTCGTCGATCCAAGCCGAGTGCTCATCGGCGTGGTCTTGATCATCCTCGCGGTGCGCGCGGCGCGCCGGGGCCAGAGCGGCCGGGCGCTGGTCTTGGGCTGCATCGGCGTCATGCTGGTCGGGTTGGCGCGCCAACTGCTGTTTGGCGATCGGACGCCGGCCCCAATCAATCCTGATGCGCTCAATCTCGTGGCTTCCGCTGTGGTCTTGGTCGCCGTCGTGATCTTGCTGGTCCGCCGAAGTCTGACGCCCCAGCGCGCACTGGCGTTCTCCGGGATGCTGATCTTGTCCGCCTTGTTCTCCTACCGCGACTTCATCTCCGATCCGCTCGGGGCAGTGCTGGGTTTCTCTGGCGCGGCACTAGTGCTGTTCGGTCTGACCTGGGACCTTTTCACCGGCTCTGGTTGGGCGAACCGGGAGAGCCGCCGCTTTTCACGGTCCACTCGGGTGTTGTTGGTCTTGACCAACTACGTGTTGAGCATGACGGTCCTGGCGTACGCCGCACTGATCCGAGACGGCAGCACCACGATCTACTTCGATCCCTTCGCTCGATTCGGGGATTTGATCTTCGGGACAGGGCTGCTCGCGGCCGCCGCAGTGGCGGTCTTCGACTGTGCATGGCGTGACCGACCCATTGTTTGAGCCCTTCTCGCGCACGTCGCGCCGGAAGCTGACGTCCTCGTCCCTCTTCGCAAAGCGCGCGTGTCTTGGTTTGACGCGGCGATGAGTGCCGCGCTTTGCTCATCGATCCTGCGATCGTAGCGGCGCGATTCCGACGCGCAAAAGCGCAGTTTGCGCGAATCTGTCGGTCGGTTCTGGTCCAATACCTGCGTACCAGCTGACCATTCCTAGACCAGGAACTGCGATGTACCGGTTGACTCGGGGGCCGATGACGCTGCCTGCTCCGCCCGTCCTTGACGCGATGCAACGCGCCGTCGTCGATCACCCGGGAGGCCCGTTGCTCGTTCTCGCTGGACCGGGCACCGGCAAGACCACGACCCTGGTCGAGTGTGTGGTGGATCGGATCGAGCGCCGTCGGGTGGCGCCGGACAGCATCCTCGTTCTGACGTTCTCGCGCAAGGCTGCGTCCGATTTACGTGCTCGGATTGCCGCGCGGCTGGGCCGCACCACTGTGACCCCGATGGCGATGACTTTTCACGCCTTCTGTTACGCGCTAGTGCGTCGCTTCGGCAATGAGATCGAGGTTGAATCGAACGGGTTCGGCACACCGCTGCGGCTGCTAACCGGACCTGAGCAGGAGTTCCGGGTCCGAGAGACACTTCGCGGGAGTCTGGAAACGCGTCGCGCGCCGTGGCCCGAGTCGCTAGCACGGGCCTTCCCCACCAGGGCGTTCGCCGGCGAAGTTCGTGCCGTGCTGGCCAGGGCTCGACAGCTGGGCATGGATCCGGAGGACGTTGTCGCGGCGGGACACAGCACGGATCGAGCGGAGTGGGTGAGCCTTGGGGCCTTCTTCGACGAATACCTTGACGTGCTGGACGCCGAAGGCGTGCTCGACTACGCCGAACTGGTGCACCGGTGCCGCATATTGCTGGCCCGGCCCGAGATCGCGACAACGCTGCGCAACGAGATCAGCTGCGTTTTTGTGGATGAGTACCAAGACACCGATCCCTCGCAGGTCCGGCTGTTGCAAGTCGTCGCCGGTGACGGGCGGGATGTCGTTGTCGTGGGGGATCCCGACCAGTCGATCTATGCGTTTCGCGGGGCTGAGGCGCGCGGGATCTTGGACTTTCCTGAGCGGTTCCGTACCCCACAAGGAGCACCCGCGCCGGTCCTGGCACTGAACCGGACACGCCGCTTCGGCAGCGTCCTACTTGCTGCTAGCCGCACCGTCGCCAGCCGGTTGGGCATGCCTCGCTCGCTGCCAGCCGAAGTGTTCGCCGCCTTTCGCCATCCCACAGCGGATACCGAACGACCCAAGGGAAAGGTGGAGATCTTCACTTGCAGCAGCGCAGGTGCGGAGGCAGAGCACATCGCGGAGATCCTGCGGAGTGCGCACCTCCGCGACAATCTGGCTTGGACCGATATGGCGGTGCTTGTCCGCTCTGGACGCACCATGATTCCCGGATTGACACGGGCTCTGGTCGCCGCCGGCGTACCGGTCGAGGTTGCTGGCGACGAGATCCCGTTGGCTGCCGATCCTGCAGTGCGCCCTCTGCTGTTGGCGCTTCAGGTCGCCGCGCGAGGCTCCGCACCGACTGCCGATGAGGCACAGCTGCTGCTGACCTCACCGCTCGGCGGCATGGACAGTATGTCCACTCGGCGCCTGGGACGAGCCCTTCGGGAGGCCGAGCGTGCTGAGCTGGCCGGCGCGGCCCTACCGCGATCCTCCGTTGAGTTGACGAGCCTCGCCATGCGTGATCACGACCTGCTCGACGACTGCCCGCCCAGTCCTGATGTCGACGCCGCTCGCGCCCTGGCCCAGTTGTTATGGCGCTGCGAGCGGACAATCCGGAACGGAGGCACTGCAGAGGAGGCACTCTGGCTGCTCTGGTCGCAGACCACCTGGCCGGAGAGGCTGCGGCATCAGGCGGGCGGAGCCGACGAAGCCGGCCGTCGGGCCAATCGCGACCTGGATGCCGTATGTGCCCTGTTCGAGATCGCCGCTCGATCCGAAGAGGTGTCCGGTCTCCGGGGAGTGACTGGTTTCTTGGCAGAGGTCGAGGGCCAGCAGATCCCTGCGGACACGTTGCGTGAGTCCGAGCTTCGTGGGTCTGGGGTCCGGTTGCTCACGGCCCATCGCGCCAAGGGGTTGGAGTGGGCTCTGGTTGTGGTTGCAGGTGTTCAGGAGGGTCGATGGCCCGACGTACGGGGTCGCGGATCTTTGCTGGAACCCGACCAGCTAGGGGGCCGTGAGGTGATGGCACCCGTTCCCACGGCAGTTCGGATCGCGGAGGAGCGACGGCTCTTTTACGTCGCCTGCACGCGAGCCCGGTCGCGGCTGGTGGTGACAGCGGTGGCAGGTACGGAGGGGGAGGCCGACCAGCCGTCCCGCTTCCTCACCGAGCTTGGCATCCCGCCGCAGGAGCTACCGGGACGGCCGCGAAGGCCGCTGTCGCTTTCGGCTCTGGTTGGCGAGCTTCGTAGTACTGCCGTCGACCGAGAAGTCTCGCCGCGGCTCCGTGAGGAGGCCGCGTTACGGCTGGCGCGGCTGGCCGACGCCACCGATCGTGACGCCCGCCCGCTGGTCCCAGCGGCCCGACCTGAGAACTGGTGGGGTATGCGTCCGCTGAGTCGAGCCGATCGGCCCTTGGTGGCGCCGGAGGAGCCAGTGCAGCTTTCCGGCAGCCAGCTGGCGAAAGTGCTGGCCTGCCCACGGAATTGGTTCCTGGCGCGCAAGGCTCACGGCGAATCGGTGCGTACTGCTGCTGCCAGCTTCGGCTCAGTGGTTCATGTGCTGGCCCAGTATGGGGCGTACAACCGGGCCAATCATGAGGAGCTGTCCAACCACCTGGAATCGGTCTGGGGCCAGCTGGACTTCGACGCGCACTGGCTCTCGGCAGTGGAGCGGGTAGAGGCCGAGTCCGCACTCGAGCGATTCTTGACCTGGCAAGAGGCCAGGCCGCACCTGACGCTGCTTGGCACCGAAGTCGAGTTCTCCTGCCATGTCGATTTGGGCACCGACCGCGTGCACCTCACCGGCAGCGCTGACCGTGTGGAGCGGGACCCCGATGGCCGGATCAGGATCGTGGATTTTAAGACATCAAAGGCGACGCCGACTGCCGCCGACGTGGCGCTGCACGACCAGCTAGGGGTCTACCAGCTCGCGGTCCAGCAAGGCGCCTTCGCGGAAGTGGCCGGGGAAGGCGCGCGGCCGGCCGGCGCAGAACTGGTGTACCTCCGGCTGCCCGACGGTGCCAGCGGCTCTCCAAAGACCTTTCAGCAGGCCTCCCTGGACGACGTGCCCTTTCCGGTGAAGCTGCTGGACGACACGGAAGGTGGCTCGCCTGGGCAACCGACCTGGGTACATCGCCGGCTAGCAGAAGCTGTAGACATCATTCGCCGGGAAGATCACGATGCCCGCGTTGGCCCAGCTTGCCGATACTGTCCCTTTCGCACGAGCTGTCCTGCACAGCCGGTTGGTCAACAGGTGGTGCGATGACCGTTTACACCCTGAACCCGCCTGCGTCGAGAACTCGATTCGACAGCTCGGCTGAGCTTGTCGAGGCACTGGGCATCTCGTTCTCCACCGAGCAACTGCTCGCCATCACCGCTCCCCTTGAGCCAGGTGTCATCATTGCCGGCGCTGGATCGGGCAAGACGACCGTGATGGCGGCGCGGGTGGTCTGGCTAGTTGGCACCGCCGCCGTACGACCCGAAGAAGTACTCGGCCTGACGTTCACCCGTAAGGCGGCTGCGGAGCTCTCGCAGCGGGTCCGCAGTGCGTTGCTGCGGGCGGGGCTGATCGCCGATCGCGGTGTCGATGAATCCGGCGAACAGCTGATCATGACCTATGACGCTTTCGCGGCCCGGATGGTCGGTGAGCACGGCCTCCGGCTGGGCTTCGAGGCTGACCCGACCATGATCAGCGGCGCCACCCGATTCCGGCTCGCTTCCCGGGTGGTGAAAGCTGCCGCCGGGCCGTTTGAGTTCATCTCGCGGCTCCGGCCGGCCACGGTCACGGAGCGAGTGCTGAGGTTGGACGCCGACCTCCAGCAACACCTCGTGGACGTCGATGATCTTGACGCGCACGCCCGCGACCTGCTCCTCGGCCTGCGATCGGCACCGCCGAACAAGCGCGGCAATATGTACGCCGACATCAAGAAAGCGATCATCGCCTGCCAGGAGCGCTTAGAGCTGGCCAGCCTGGTACGTGACTACCAGGACTTGAAGCGCCGGCTTGGGTTTGTCGAATTTGCCGATCAGATGGCCATTGCGGCTCGGCTGGCTACCGAGGTACCTCAGGTGTCCAGTGCGATGCGCGCCGCCTTTCGAGTCGTGCTGCTCGATGAGTACCAGGACACCTCGGCGGCGCAGGCGATCATGTTGCGGGGTCTCTTCTCCGGCCGCGCTGCGGGCGATGGTCGCGGGCACTCGGTGACCGCTGTCGGCGACCCGTTTCAGGCGATCTACGGATGGCGCGGCGCGGCTGCGAGCAACATCCTGACCTTCGCCGACGACTTTCCGCGTACCGACGGGCGATCGGCTGATCGCTTCGCGCTGACAGTCAACCGACGCAGCGGGCGAACGATCCTCGATGTAGCGAATGTGCTCAGCGGACCGTTGCGGACCGCGACCGGAAGCGTCATTGATAGCGGGCCCACAACGCCCACCTACAGCGACGCTGGCCTCGGGTTGCTGCGGGCGGCAGAAGCAACGCCTTTAGGCCAGGTGCGGGCGGCGACATTCGAGACCTGGCCGGAAGAGATCAGCTGGATCGGGGATCAGATCGCGGGGCTACGGGCAAACGGTGAAGTATCGCGCTGGGCCGACGTGGCAGTCCTTACCCGACGCAACGCCGATATTGCGCCGCTGTATGCCGAGCTGACCGGACGGAATGTGCCGGTTGAGATCGTCGGGCTTGGTGGTCTGCTGTACCTGCCAGAGATCATGGACGTCACCGCGACGTTGCGCCTGATCGATGATGTCACCGCAAACCCGGACCTGATCAGGCTACTGACCGGACCTCGCTGGCAGATTGGGCCGCGCGACCTCGCCTTGCTCGGTCGCCGTGCCCGCGAGCGGGCCCGAATCGCGCCTGGGCCAGGCAACGATCCGGAAAACGAACACGGCAGCTCGTCAGTCCTCACCTCACTGGAACGAGCCGTTGCCGAGGTTGACCCGACCGAGGTCGTCAGTCTGCTGGACGCTTTGGACAGCCCGGGGGATGCGGCGTACTCACCGGAAGCTCGAGGGCGTTTCGCTCGGCTTTCGGGCGAGTTGGCGTGGTTGAGGCGGCACAATGACGAGCCCGTACTCGACCTGACTCGCCGCGTGATCACCACTATCGGCCTGGACGTCGAACTGATGGCAACGCCAGAGTTCGACCGAACCTCCCGGCGCGACCAGCTCGGCGCGTTTCTCGACGCGGTCGCCGCATACGTTGACGTGGACGGGGACGCCTCGCTGGCAGGACTTCTGGCCTATCTGCAGGCTGAGAGTGATCAGGGTGCGGGGCTGGAGCAGGCTGTTCCCTCTGATCGCGAAGCGGTGAAACTCCTCACAGTGCACAAGGCCAAGGGCCTGGAGTGGGAGGCCGTGTTCCTGCCGGCGTTGATGAAGGGGGTCTTTCCTAGTGACCGGGTCACCGACAACTGGGTGATCAACCCCTCAGTCTTGCCGGCGGACCTGCGCGGGGATGCCGGATCGATTCCACAGCTCGCCGATGCCTCGTACGCCGGAATGGTCGACTACAAGCAGCAGCTCAGCCGCCAGCAGCTGCTGTCCGAAGACAGGCTGGCTTACGTCGCCGCCACCCGTGCAAAGCGGCTGCTGGTCGGCAGTGGCCACTCCTGGCGGTTCGATCTCAGTAATGCCCGAACGGCCTCGACCTACCTGCGGGCGATCATCGAAGAGGCCGTCCGGCACGACCTGCTTCTCGCCGAGGCCGCGCCACCGGGAGCGGACAACCCGCTGGTGAGCGAGGTGCCCCCGCATGCCTGGCCAATGCCGCTGGATCCTGAGGCTTTGGAACGGCGGCAGCAGGCCGCACTGGATGTGGAGCGGGCCCGGCAGCGGTTCGCTGATCTCGGCCGCTACGAGGATCCTGCGAGCGAGCCGCTGTTGCTCGATGATCATGAAGTCGTTGCCGGCTGGGACGCTGACATCGACCGGTTGCTCGCGGAGGCGGTCGAGTCGCGGTTACCGGATCACCTTGTCGAGCTGCCCGGCCAGCTATCGACGACCGCGTTGCTCCGGCTGAATGCCGACCCAGCCGCATTCGCTGCGGACCTCGCCCGGCCCATGCCACGACAACCTTCGCGTAGCGCCCGGTTCGGCACGCGCTTCCATCACTGGATTGAGCGCTATTTCGCCGGCCGGCTACCCACTGGTGGCCTCGGCCAACAACAGCTACTCGATCTTGATGATCTGCCCGACCGGGCTGACTCAGGTACTCAGGACGAGCAAGAGCTACGTCAGCTCTGCGAAGCCTTTGCAGCCGGGCGGTATGGCAGCACGGTGCCGTACGCGATCGAGGCGCCGTTCAGCATCTGGATTGCCGGCCGACTGGTTCGGGGTCGGATCGACGCGGTCTACCAGCAGCCCGGAACTGTCGCACAGGCGCGTTTCCAGGTGGTGGACTGGAAAACCGGTCGCACCGACGCAGCCGATCCGCTGCAGCTCGCCATCTACCGGCTGGCCTGGGCGGAAGCGCACGGGCTTCCAGTTGAGCAAATCGACGCGATCTTCTATCACGTACGCTCGGACGAGATCGTCCGGCCCTCGGGGCTGCCAGGCCGCCGTGCCATCGAATCGATCCTCTTTGCATAGGTTGAGCGATTACGCTGAGGTCATGATCAATTGGGCGATGCCGAGTGACCTCGACCGCGTCGATCATCACCGCGGGTCCGCCGAATGGGTGGCCGAGCTATGGCGCTCCGAGGACGCGAAACTGCTCAAGCTCGACTCCCAGTCCCGTTTCACCACCAATGCCGGCGGCAGCAAGCTTCGGATGACGAGGCCATTCCTGGCCTACGACAGTCAGCGGCATCGGTTGCTCGGCCTGATCAACGGCTCGCCTATCTTCGCGGTGGAGACGCTAACCGATGGTGAGGTACATGACTTCCGGGAGGTCGGCTTTCAGCTCACCGACAATGAGCGCGACATTGCAGCGCTGGCCGCCGCCGTGACGCATTGGCATCGGATGGAGCCGCAATGCCCCGGGTGCGGCGGTGCGACGGTCGTGATCAATGGTGGGTTTGCTCGGCATTGTTCGAGGTGCGGGCGAGATCACTTTCCTCGCACCGATCCGGCAGTGATCGTCGCAGTCGTGGACGTGGAGGACCGCCTGCTCCTGGGCGGCCAACCGACGTGGGGGAATCGGGTGTCGGTGCTCGCCGGCTTCGTCGAAAGCGGGGAGTCGCTGGAGCAGGCGATCCACCGCGAGATCGGCGAAGAGGTCGACGTCAGCCTCTCTGACTTGCACTACTTCGGGAGCCAGCCATGGCCGTTCCCGCGTTCGCTGATGGTGGGGTTCTTCGCGCGGGCAACGGCGACCAACATCAACATCGACCCCCGCGAGATTGCACATGCCGCGTGGTACACCCGTGATCAGCTCACGGCCAAGGTGGACTCCGGCGAGCTGGGGCTACCCGGGAACAGCTCCATTGCGTCCCGCATGATTCAGGCCTGGAGGGATGGCGAGGCCCCGCTCTAGTCTTCGTTCGAACGGAAATGGTCCTGGGCAGCCAGGCGGGGCCGGAGCCCACTTGCTCGGTTGGCGGGACGCTGTACTGCACGCCTGATGGCGTCCTCCGAGCCAATGAGCAGGACGTGTTGCCGTGCTCGCGTTACCGCGGTGTAGAGCAGCTCACGTGTCAGCAACGGAGAGTCTGGCGGCGGCACCACGAACGACACGCTGTCGAACTGGCTGCCCTGCGCGCGATGCACCGTCATGGCGTGGACGGTCTGGATGGCGTCCAACCGTACCGGCGGGAAGAGCTTGGCCGCAGCACCGCGGGCGAAGGCCGCGCGTACGCCGTCAGGTGTCTCCACGATGACGCCTGTATCGCCGTTGTAGAGCGACATCTCGTAGTCGTTGGCGGTGACCAGCAAGGGCCGCCCCACATACAACTCTCCATCTTCGCCGTATCCGGGGATCGCCTCAGCCAGCCAGCGTTCCACCTCCAAACCCCAGCGAAGCACCCCGTACGGCCCGCGCCGATGAGCACACAGCAGCCGATGGCGGTCGAGAGCAGCCAGCGCTCCCGCTACATCGCCAGATCCGGCTGCGTCGAGCATGGCGACACCTGTTGCCTGAACCTGTGCTGCCATGCCGGCCAGAGCTCTTGCCGAAGCATCGGTCGGTGCGGCTTCGAGATCAATCTCGCTGAAGTGGACATCGCTTGCGCCCGAGCGGAGCACCGCGACCGCTCCATCCGCGTCGGCAGCCCGGATGGCTCGTGCAAGGGCGTCGATGGCACCGCCGAACCTCCAGGTGTGCATCAGCTGGACGACGCCGTGCACCGGTGCGGTCTCGTGGTCGGAGATCAGGCCGAGCTCGATTAGCCGCTGTCCCAGGTCCGCATCGGGTGGACCTGGGGCTCGCGCAATGTCGGCCAGGACCGCGCCAGCCTCGACCGACGACAACTGATCCGGGTCGCCAACCAGCACCAAGTGCGCGCTCGGACGCACTGCCTCGAGCAGCCGCGCCATCAGAGTGAGGGAGACCATCGACATCTCATCGACGATCACGACATCGTGCGGCAGCTGGTTCGTGGCATCGTGCCGGAAACGGCCTCGATTCGAAGGCATCCAGCCCAGCAGCCGATGCAGCGTCGATGCCGTCACCTCGCCCAACCGGTGCTGATCCTCCGGGTCCAGTTGCGCTGTGGCGGCTCGCACCGCCTCCTCCAGACGCGCCGCTGCCTTACCGGTCGGCGCAGCCAGCGCGATCCGCAAAGCACGCCCAGGCTGGTCCTGCAGCAGGGCCAACAGCCTGGCCACCGTCGTCGTCTTGCCGGTGCCTGGTCCGCCTGCGAGCACGCTTACCCTGCCAAGCGCGCTGACGGCAGCCGCCAGCTGCTGGCGGTCTGCCTCGCCCGGCGCCAGGCCCTCGTGATCGAACAGTCTCGGCAACGCAGCTGACAATCGTGCCTGGTCGATTTCCGGCGCCGGTGCTGCGAAGCGCCGCTGCAGCTGTACCCGAACCAACTCCTCCTGCTGCCAGTACCGCTCCAGATAGAGCAGACCGCCGGCGAGACGAAGCGGCCGACCACAAGGCTGGTCAGCACCATCAGCCAACAGTGAGCTCGCTTTGCAGGCAGCGATCCATTCTTCCGGCTCAGGCCACGGCAGCGCGGCGACGTCTATGGCGGCCTCCATCTCATCGAAGGCTGTGGTGTGAACCGTCCGAAGGTCAATGCAGACCGAACCATTGCGG
>JBKOZG010000199.1:0-5378 GCA_046725775.1 Actinomycetota bacterium
TCGCCCTCCGCCATCCTCACCCCTCCTTCGGGCTGCGTATCACGATCGTCTTCGACGTTACTCCCCCGCATACCTCCCGTTGAGACTGGTCATCAACACATGAGTCGGACCGAATTGAGGTCCCTTTCGCCCACTTGGGGATAAGTAAGATCGCGAGGTGACCATCCAGCCCGCGACCATCTCACCGCCTCGCGAGGTGCCAGCCACCATTGACCGGCCGAGCTATGTGGGCCGGCCTGCCCCGGATCGTTACACCGGCGACGACATCCAACCGCCCGAGGTCATCGACAGGATGCGGATCGCAGGACGCATCGCCGCCAAAGCGATGCACGCTGCCGCCGCGGTGATCAGACCGGGAGTGACGACCGATGATCTTGATCGGGTAGTCCACGAATTCCTGACCGATCATGGCGCATACCCATCGACGCTTGGTTATCGCGGGTTCCCAAAGTCCTGCTGCACCTCGGTGAATGAGGTCATCTGCCACGGCATCCCGGACTCCCGCCCACTCGAGGATGGTGACATCGTCAAGATCGACGTCACCGCCTACATGCATGGCGTACACGGGGACACTTGTGCGACGTTTTTCTGCGGCGAGGTCGACGAGCAGATCCGGCTGCTCACCGAACGGACGCAGGAGGCGCTGGTACGTGCAATCACGGCCGTGAGGCCGGGACGTCAGGTCAACGTCATCGGCCGGGTGATCGAAAGCTACGCCAGGCGCTTCGGCTACGGCGTGGTGCGCGACTACACCGGCCACGGCATACACACGACCTTTCACTCCGGCCTGGTCATCCCGCACTACGACGAGCCCGCCTATGACACGGTGATCAAGCCCGGCATGACGTTCACGATCGAGCCGATGATCACCCTCGGGTCCGGCGACTGGTACATGTGGGACGACGGCTGGACTGTGCTCACTGCTGATGGGAGCTGGTGCGCCCAGTTCGAGCACACCCTCGTGATCACTGAGCGCGGCGCGGAAGTCTTAACGCGGCCTTAGCGTTACTCGCTAGGCTGGGATTGGACGAGTCGGTCAGGCGATCGCGACGGTGCCCAGGCGCCGTTGAGGAAAGTCCGGACTCCACAGAGCAAGGTGGTGGGTAACGCCCACCCGGGGTGACCCGCGGGACAGTGCCACAGAAAGCAGACCGCCTCTACCACCAATGAGATGCCCAGCCATCTCATTGACACGGAGGTAAGGGTGAAACGGCGGTGTAAGAGACCACCAGCATCCCAGGCGACTGGGATGGCTCGGTAAACCCCACCCGGAGCAAGATCAAAAGGACGCGTACGCGTCTGCGGAGGCGCTGGAGGGCTGCTCGCCCGAGCCTCCGGGTGGATCGCACCAGGCCGCTGGCAACAGCGGTCGCAGATGGATGATCGCCACGGTCGGTAACGATCGGACAGAATCCGGCTTATCGACCGACTCGTCCCCAATATGGCCGCTGACCTCGAGTTATGTCAGTCGGCCACCTTCCTTAGTCCGCACGGAGTCCGCAGTAATGACGGCTTCGACCGCCGCCCGGGTGCGGTCGAAGCTATCGCGCCACAAATGGGAATAGGTGTCCAGCGTCTCGGAAGCGGACGCGTGGCCCAATCGTGCCTTCACAACCCTGACGCTCTCGCCATGCATGATCAACAAACTGGCATAGAAGTGTCGCAGCTGATGGAAGCCGGTCCCCACCCGGCGAACCCGCAGCCCTAACGGCAGCCCGCCAAACACGAACCCATCGCGAGGCGAGTAGGCCGCCAGATGCGCCGCGAGCGTATCGATCACCAGCTGCGGCACAGGGATGCTGCGGACGCTCGCTGAGGTTTCGGCGGCGATATATACGGCGGGTGGCCCGTAAGGTTCTCATCCACCATTCTGCCATACCGCTGATGCGAATCGGCCGTAGGATCCCGGGTAAAGCTCCCAACTGACATCGCCATATATAGCGGCAAAAGGTCCATATCACGAGGCCGGCGGAAGCCCCGCTGTCAATGATAGATGCGATGTGAACGGGCACATAGATGCGTCGGTCGAGTCCGCGAGTCCGGAAGATTCGCAGGGCAAAGAGCAATATAAGGCCAGTGAAGAAAACAAGCTGGCCCGAGCCTCCGGCAAACGAGCGCGACATCGCTCAATCCACATTTCGCGAGCCACCACGGCCAGATTGTCACGTTCTTTGGGGTCGCCCAGCAAGGCCACATGGCGGCGCGGATGGCTTGAAAGCTTAGGATATAGATCGCCATTACGTTTATAAAGATGCGCTCATAGCCCTTTTGCAGGCGTCGCTCTGGGAAGCGCAACAAAACCACTGCGATCACGATAAAAGGAAGGGGATCATTTAGCGCAATAGGAAAAATCGCCCAAACTGGGACAGAACCTGCAATGCTCGCCACAGGAAGCTGCCAGAGGATCCCGAACACGATTAATAGCAGCCCCGTTCGCCCGTTGCTCCCGATCCAGGAAGATCAACATTCACACTAGACAAACGCAGTTCCGCTCACCACCCAGACACACACCAAGCGGTCACCGGATCACGCACGTATTCCACTGAGACGATGCGGAAGAGGACCGCGCTAATGGTCACTGCGAATAACACGGCCCCACGTAGGCAGCAAACTGCAAACACCAGTGTCGCCTGACCGTTAGTCCCGACAGGCCGTAGCCACAGCCCTCGTGTGCACTGACCCGAAGAATGCCCGCCATGCTCGCAGGGGCGGTTTCCGGGCGTCGGTTGGCTGGTCGCCCACTGCACCTACCCCGACAGCAAGTGGACCGAAATCGCCGAGCAGAACGGCCGTCGGATCACACTGATCATCCTCAATGATCCCCGCCATGCCATAAGCAAGGCGTCTGCGCAACGAGTCTTGGACCAGATCAGTTAGCGGATCGCGTTGTCGTCGCTCAACGTGATCCGCGGCCAATTCTTCACGCAGCGAGTCGTGGGCGATAGCGTGCATTCAGGCGTGCCTGTACGCCCACGACCATCGATTGACCGCGACTGCGATGCAGGTCGCGCACCGAGGAAGGTTGACCATGACCCTGACCGCCACCGACTTCCCCGCCCTCGAAAGCGATCCGATCGACAAGCTCTCCATCGACACGATTCGCACATTGTGTATGGATGCTGTGCAGGCCGCTAACTCCGGGCATCCCGGAACACCGATGGCACTCGCGCCGGTCATGTACACCGTGTGGCAGAAGTTTCTGCGCTTTGACCCTGATCATCCCATCTGGAGCAACCGCGACCGCTTTGTGCTGTCCGCCGGCCATGCCTCGACCCTGCTCTACTCGATGCTGCACCTGGCTGGAGTCAAGTCGGTCAATCCCCAGTACGAGATCCTCGGCGAACTGGCCGTCCCACTCGAGGATCTCCAGAAGTTCCGCCAGCTGGACTCCAAGTGCCCTGGCCATCCGGAATACCGCTGGACTGCAGGGGTCGAGTGCACCACCGGTCCGCTGGGGACGGGCATCGCAACCAGCGTCGGGATGGCGATGGCGAGCCTGTGGCAAGCGGCCACCTTCAACCGGCCAGGCTATGAGCTCTTCAACTACGACGTGTATGCAATCGCCGGGGACGGCTGCTTGATGGAAGGCATCGCCGCCGAGGCAGCCTCGCTCGCCGGCCACCAGAAGCTGTCCAACCTGTGCTGGCTCTATGACAGCAACAAGATCACCATCGAAGGCAGCACCGATCTGGCCTTCACTGAGGACGTCGCCACGCGTTTCGAGGGCTACGGCTGGGCGATCCAGCACGTCGACGACGCCAATGACCTTGACGCGCTGAGCACCGCGCTGGAGGCGTTCAAAGCCGAGCAGGATCGGCCGACCATGATCATCGTCAAGAGCGTCATCGCCTACGGCGCCCCCACTAAACAGGGCCATCATTCTGCACATGGCGAACCGTTGGGCGCTGAGGAGATCCGCGGCGCCAAGCGCTTCTACGGCTGGCCGGAGGAAGAGAGCTTCCTGGTGCCGGACAAGGTCCGTGACCACTTTGCCGACTCAGGCAGGCGGGGCGCGGAGCTTCGGGCGCAGTGGGATGAGCTGTTTGCGGCCTACGGCAAGGAATACCCCGAGCTCGCCGATCAGCTCGACAAGATGCAACGTCGTCAGCTGCCCGACG
Organism: Actinomycetota bacterium; assembly: GCA_046725775.1. Lineage (GTDB taxonomy): Bacteria > Actinomycetota > Actinomycetes > Propionibacteriales > Propionibacteriaceae > Microlunatus. The sequence goes on from JBKOZG010000199.1 coordinate 4,119, forward strand.
GCTGGGATGCCGACCTGCCCGAGTATCCGGCGGATGCGAAGGGTGCAGCCGGCCGGGACACCAGCCAGAAGGTGCTGAATATCATCGCGCAGCAAGTCCCATGGCTGATCGGCGGCTCATCGGACCTCGCGCCATCCAACAAGTCACGTCTCACCTTCGAGGGTGCCGGTGACTTCGAGCCGGACAACCGGGCCGGTCGGAACCTGCACTTCGGGGTCCGTGAGCACGCCGCGGGCGCCATCACGAACGGTTTGGCGCTCAGTAAGATCAGGGCCTACCAGGCCGGGTTCTTGATCTTCTCTGACTTCCAGCGCGGAGCGCTGCGCCTGTCGGCGCTGATGGAGCTACCGGTCATCCATTTGTTCACCCACGACTCGATCGGGGTCGGCGAGGACGGGCCCACGCACCAGCCGGTCGAGCAGCTGGCCTCGCTGCGCGCAATGCCCGGCATGATCGACATGCGCCCGGCCGATGCCAATGAGGTGGTCGAGGCGTGGCGAGTGATCATGCCGCAGCGCCACGACCCGGTGGCGCTGATCTTGTCGCGGCAGGCGCTGCCGACGCTGGACCGCAGCAAGTACGCCTCGGCGAGCGGAGTTGCCAAGGGCGCGTACGTGCTGGCCGGCGATCCGAACGAGCTGCCGGAGGTGATCTTGATTGCCACTGGCAGCGAGGTGGCCCTTGCAGTCTCTGCGTATGAGCAGCTGGTCGGTGAGGGAATCAAGGCACGCGTAGTCAGCATGCCATCGTGGGAGCTGTTCGACCGGCAGACTGATGAGTATCGGGATAGCGTGCTGCCGCCCGACGTGACTGCGCGTGTCGTGGTCGAGCAAGCCTCGTCCTTCGGTTGGCATCGGTGGGCCGGCGGTACTGGCGAGGTCATCGCGATGAGCACGTTTGGCGCATCAGCGCCGCTCAAGGCGTTGCAGTCGAAGTTCGGGTTCACTCCGGAAGCAGTAGTGGCGGCAGCGAAGCGTCAGATCGGGCGCTGATCACCTCGCACTATCTCGAAGGCCACCGCACCCTTGGCATAGTCGGCGGAAGTCAGCCGAACCAGCCCTTCCTGCCCGAGGCGCAACCGATCACCGAAGACCTGACCCTCGACCGCTGGCTCCTGGATCATCACTGTGCCGCGTTCTCTGCCGCGATCAACTTCGATCACGGTTCCGGTGAACGTCTCGCCGACCCGGTCCGCCAGCAGGTAGACCTCGAGCAGATCGATCATCGCTCGCTCGTACCTCTTGGCCCGTCGTTCCGCAG
>JBKOZG010000346.1:0-4538 GCA_046725775.1 Actinomycetota bacterium
TCACATGGTGGTGGCGATCGTTGCCGCTTCGCGTCGTACTGACTGTCTTCGTTGCCTCGGTGCTGGTGCTAGTGCTGGGCGGTTTCCTGCTGATGCAGCAAGCCACGATCGGGGTGCTCGACGGCAAGAAGGAGACCGCCAAGAGCAACGCTCGGCAGGCGGTCAATAGTGCGCAACAGCAGCTCTACGCTGCCGATCTCACCGGTGATGTCAACGTCGACAAGCTGCTGCTCGACCTAGCAGCCGGGTTCGCCAATCGGGCCGGGGAGCAATTCGAGGTGATCATCATCGCGGGCGGCCAGACGATCACCGCGGGGAATGCGGCAGCCAGCAGCATCCCGCCTCAGTTGCGTAAGCAGGTCGAAGTGAGCAATGACTTGCTGATGACCTCAACGCGGATCGACTACCGGGACATGCGGCCCTCGGTCGCCGGACTTGCGGCTGGTGCGACCCTGACGCTGCCGCCAAGCGGTCGCTACCAGATTTACCTGATGTTTCCACTGACTCAGGAGGTCGCCACTCTTGTCGTGCTCCGCTACGCCGTGGTAACGACGGGAGCGATCTTGGTGATCTTGCTCACTTTCATTGCAGCGCTGGTGAGCCGCCAGGTCGTTACACCGGTACGCGCCGCCCGCAGGGCGGCCGAGAGCCTCGCGTCGGGCAACCTTCATGATCGGATGAAGGTCCGCGGCCAGGACGACCTAGCCCGGCTGGCCACATCGATGAACTACATGGCCTCCGAGCTGGAAAAGCAGATCAACACGCTGGAGGAACTGTCTGCGGTCCAGCAGCGTTTTGTCTCCGATGTCTCGCATGAGCTGCGTACGCCATTGACCACGGTTCGGATGGCCGCCGAGGTGCTGCATGAGGCTCGTGACGACTTCGACCCCGTTGCCGCCCGTTCTGCCGAGCTGCTGCAAAAAGAGCTTGACCGCTTCGAGGCGCTGCTCACTGACTTACTTGAGATCTCGCGCTTCGATGCGGGGGCGGCACTGCTCAACCTCGAGGAGGCAGATCTGCGGGATCTGGTGCATCGGGTGGTCGAGGCCAACGCACCGCTCGCCCAGACCTACCACGCAGAGATCACCGTGCACGAGAGCGGTGACGCGAAGGCCGAGGTCGAACCTCGCCGGATTGAGCGAATCCTGCGCAATCTCCTGGTCAACGCGATCGAGCACAGTGAGGGTCATCCGATCGACATCTTCGTTGAAAGCGATGACGCGGCCGTCGCAATAGCGGTTCGCGACCATGGCGTAGGTTTCCAAGCCAGTCAGGCCAGACAGGTCTTCCACCGCTTCTGGCGGGGCGACGCGGCTCGGGCACGTGCGGTTGGCGGAACAGGTCTAGGCCTATCGATCGCCATGGAGGACGCGAATCTCCATGGCGGCTGGCTGACGGCGTGGGGCCGCCCGGCGATGGGCGCCCAGTTCCGGCTCACCCTCCCGCGGAAGGCGGGGGCGATCCTTGAGACGTCGCCGCTGCCGCTGGTCCCGCGCGACCTGGTCGGCCCGGGAGGCGCCAGGCTCGACGGTCTGGAGGCGCCAGCGCCTCTCACCCCACGTTCGCCGGCGACAGCCGCCTCAGTCCAACGACGAGCGACAGCTGCGGAGACAACTGTGAGCCCCTCGTGAATCGGGCCCAGCGTCATTGTGCGGTCATCCTCGTCATCCTCGCCAGCCTGCTGGGTGCGGCCGGCTGCGTGAATATCCCCACCTCGGGACCCATCGAGAAGGTGGAGGGACAGCGACCTGGGTGCCAGAACTGCGTGAACGTTGAAGTCGCACCCCCCGATCCGGGCGATAAACCGCGGCAGATTGTGGAGGGCTACCTCCGGGCGACGTCGCACTATCAGCCGAACTATTCAGTAGCGAAGCAGTTTTTGACTCGAATTGCCGCCGAGAAATGGAGCCCTGAAGCAGGGGCCTCGATCTATCGCGGTTCGGTGAGCGCGACGGGCGAAACCACCGTCAAGCTGGAAGGTCGACTCGTAGGTTCACTGGACAAGGACCGCAAATACACCGCGCACGATCAGGATTTCAACGTTGACTTCGGCCTTTTGCAAGAGAACGGCGAATGGCGGATCGATCAGCTGCCGCCCGGGCTGTTGGTGGCCGAGTTCTTGTTCACCTCGTTCTATCAGCCCTACAATCTGTACTTTGTGGGGAACGGCAGTTCGCTGGTTCCGGACCACATATATCTGCCCACGCTAAGCAACCCAGCCAATGTCGCCTCGGCACTGATGAAGGCGCTGCTCAAGGGGCCTTCAGCATGGCTGAAGCCCGCCGTCGCCAGCGCGATCCCGCCGAACACCAGCCTGAGCGTGGATTCTGTGACGATTACTGACGGCATCGCCGAGGTACCGCTCAGTGACTCGGTGATGGCGCTGCCGGATGCGCAGCGCAGCTTGCTGGCTGCCCAAATCGTGTACACCCTCAGGCAGGTCGGCGGCGTCAAGGGTGTGAGGATCAAAGTGAATCAGCAGCCGTACCGAGTGCCCGGAAGCGACGCGACCAATCTCACGATCCCCGTTGACGCCATTCCCCGCGACATCGACCCTGTTCCGTTCGCGTCCGGGGATCAGCTGTACGCAGTCCGCAACGGTGGTGTCAATCTGGTGAGGACGACAGGCGACAAGTCGGCTATGGAGCCCCTCAAGGGCCCACTTGGCCAGGGGGCGTACCGCGTCGACGCACTGGCCGTCTCGGCGACGAACACCGATCTTGCCCTCACCACTGATGGTCGCACGGCACTGCGTCGTGCACGGATACCGGCCGGGGAGCCGAACAAGCCAACTCCATTGCTCAGCGGAGCCAGCAATCTGCTCAGACCACAGTTCACCCGGTATGGCGAGATCTGGGCGATCGGTCACCGGGGTGGCCGGCAACGAATGTGGATGTCTACCACTGACAGGCCGGTCGAGATCAACACACGGTTGCTGCAGGACCGAGAAAAAGATGTGACAGCGTTCAAGATCTCACCCGACGGCACTCGGATGGCGTTGGTTCGTAACACCGGGACCGGGTCTGAGCTCGGGCTCACGCGGATCATCCGTTCCGACAAGGACAAGATCATGGTTGACGGCTGGCGAGCACTGGACACCACGCAGGGGGGCACCACGCCGCCGATCGGGACGATTCGCGATGTCGCGTGGCTCGATGCCACTGAGCTGCTCGTGTTGGGGGCCGCCCCCGGCGAACGTGCATTCGCGCCCTACCGAGTCGTAGAGGATGCATCGCGAATCACAGCGGAGGGGGAGTCCCCGAACTCCGATGCCGTCGAGCTCGCGGTACTCCCCCAGACACAGACCGCGATCATCGTCGGCGGCAACGGCAACACCTGGAGGGACAACGGCAGCCAATGGCTGCCCTTCCTCAACGACAAGGACCAGAAGGTCAGCACCATCGCCTACGCCAGCTGACCGCGACCTACTCGCCGCCTGACTGTCCACAGATTGCCGAGCGCTGGCGATTCTGAAGTTGAGCCGTCGCAGACTCAGCCGGGTGGGCTTTGAGCATTGGGCTGCGGCAGCAGGTGACCTGCTTCTCGGCGCCAGGTGCCACGGTTGTGGTCAACCTTGGTGGGGAATCTGTCCACGCTGCCGCCAGCAGCTCGGCAGCCGGCGTCCCTTTTTCACAACGCCGAGTCCGTGCCCAGCTGGATTCCCGGTGACGGTCACGTCCTCGACCTATGATCCAATCCTGCGCAGGGTAATCAGCGCGCATAAGGAGCGGCAGGCATTTGCGCTGACGAGGTTCCTCGCGGACCGGCTGGCCCTGAGCGTGCACGGGTTGTTAGCCAACAAGGTGTACACCACTCCTACCAGCACGATTGTCTTAGTACCCATCCCCTCAGCAGCGTCAACGGTCCGTCGCAGGGGATTCGATGCCACCGCCTCAATGGCCCGACTTGCCGCGCATCGCCTCCGGAGCCGGTACCCGATGACGGTTCGATCAGCACTCACCCAAGCACGTCGTGTCGCCGATCAGGCCGGACTGGGCGCAACAGCCCGTCAGGAGAATCTCGCTGGCGCTTTCCGGCTGCGGAGGCCGATCTCGGCCGCCGCGGCTGTCCTCGTCGATGACCTGGTGACAACTGGCAGCAGCCTTGCCGAGGCAGCGCGGGCGCTACGGGCAGCCGGGATCATCGTGCTAGGTGCGGCAACGGTCGCGGCCACCGTGCGCGTACGGCCTGGTGAACTCGCTTAACATCGGCGCGATGTCCGCGGACTGAGAACTCATTGAAGATCGGAAGGAACCGGTAGAAATACCGGATGGCACCGATTAGCGTCTCTGTATGGCGCTTGCGCACCAGGGGGATTTTTGGCTAGGCCGGATCCATGGTGCGTTGAGTGCCTTCGTCATTTCTGGATCGTCGCCGCAGCGCTGCCCAGCGTCGCGGCCGAACGCCGGGCGCATGTTCGCCTGATCGTGCCGTTCGAACTACCAGCTCCTCGATGGAGGTAGACATGGATGTTGTCGTCAAGTCCCGACATTGCAATGTGTCGGATCAGTTCCGCTCCTACGTGGATGAGAAGATCA
>JBKOZG010000090.1:0-5531 GCA_046725775.1 Actinomycetota bacterium
AGGCTTCCAGGCGTCCACGGATCGTGGCCAGTTCGGCTGGTGTGAGGCCACCCACAGCCTGCTCCCCTGTGCATGGACCGGGAGGACGGGTCCCTCATACCCTATCCATCAATCGCCGACCTGACAGAGTCCTACTAGTGGCTCGTCGCCGGCGTTCAGCCGGGCAGGCCGTCCAAGAACGGGTCGACGGCGGCGTCGTTCTCGGCCATCCCCCAAGCCTCGGTCGTCTTCCCGTCCCGGATGTGGAAGACCTGGGTGTACTTCCACTCGGCGCTGGAGCCGTCCGGCGCGGTGGCCTTCGCGGTCCCCAGCATGACGACGTGGTCGTCGTTGCCCAAGACGTCGTGGACCTCCACCGAGGGCATCCCGCCCATCGCCTGCGCCTGGCGGGTGAAGAAGTCCAGCACCTGCGCCTTACCCTGGTAGGTCCCGGCCCACTTGCTGTTGCCGCCGACGTGCCAGACCACATCGTCAGCCAGGTGCTGCTCCATCCACGATGTGTCGCCCCGCCGCATGGCCTCCAGGCCCTCCCGGGCCAGGGTGACGTTCGGATGCTCGTGGTGGGTCATGACGACTCCTTCCGCAGGCGGCCCCTTGCCTCGTCGGCGGGCAGTCTACCTTGGCTGCTGCGGTGGGGAATCGGCGGGCGGCAGCACGAGGCTGCGGTGCAAGGGTCTGCGCTCCGACGGCTGCCGCACGCGGCGGCCCGAGTCTGGCCGTCCCGATGGTTGGCCCTCACGGGTGCGTCCTCGCTGCGGCATCACCCGCCGGTCGCGGCCAGGTAGCCCAGGCAGTGCGGATGGTCAGGGCTGCTGGTCTTCGGCGCGGACGGCGCGCAGCAGCTCGTAGGCGCGGCGCTGGCTGATCCCGGCCGCGGCGGCGACCTCGCGGGCCGCCAGCCGGGTCCCGGTGGCGCGCTCCTGGGCGACCAGCTCACGGACCCGGGCGCGGCTGTCGCGCGGCGGCTGGCTGCCGTTGCCGGCGGTCGCACTGCGGTCGGCTGCGGGCAGCTGCCGCCGCGCTGCCAGACTGCGGCGGCCTCCGCGTCGATCGGGTCGGACTTGCCCCGCTGCCGGCGGGTGCGCCGGTCGAGACGGTCGACCTCCCCACCTTGACCCCGGCGTCCAGCAGGAATCGGGTCAGGCCGGCGCCGTAGCTGCCGGTGCCCTCCACCCCGACCGAGTCCACCTGCCCGTGCCGGCTGAGCCAACCCAGCAATTGTCGGTAGCCGCTGCTGTCAGCAGCAAATTCACGGTCGCCCAGCAGTCGTCCTTGCTGGTCGATCACCGCGGCGTGGTGGGTACGGGCATGGGTGTCGACCCCACCGATGACCACCCGAGTGCGCTTGGGCATGCTGGTGTCGCCTTTCTCGCTCGAGGACATGGGCCGGACAGGCACGCACCGGCCGGGCGGGCGGACACACCAGTGACAAGGCTGGTCGCACAAGCTCGTATCAGGTCACACCAGCCCGTCCGGTCGCGTGCACCTTCACGCGGCCCTGCCGGACAGGCCGACACATACCGGGATGACACCACGGTCAGGGCGGTTCAGGGTCAGACCTACCCGGCAGGACCATCCCCATGATCAGGGACCAGCCCCATCTTCACTGGCGGTTCAGTCTGGCCGCCGCGACACTGCCTGTCCCGACACCGGATGCCGGCCGCAGTCGGGTGGCAGAACCAGCACCGACAGGCGTGCCGGGCTGTCAGCAGCATCCGCAAGACCCAATAGCTATGGGGCCGGGTGACTGGCTGGCGGACTGAGCCTGGGATGGTCATCGGTCTGGACCGCCTCGTCTGGAATCATCGGAACGTGCATGATGTCCCTCAACGAGCTGTACTGGCTAGCCAGGGGGGACAATGGCCAGGGTTTTCATTAGCCATTCCAGCAACGACCGTGAGCTGGCTGACGAGCTGCATGGATGGCTGACGGGCGATGGCAACGAGGTGTTCCTTGACCACGATCTTCGCCAGGGCATCGCGGTGGGTGAGGAGTGGGAGCACCGGCTGCACGAGCGGTTGCGGTGGGCTGACGCGGTGGTGTGCGTGGTCACGGCCGCCTACATTGCGTCAGCCTGGTGTGCGGCCGAGGTCGGCGTCGCCCGGTCCCGAGGCAGCAGGCTGCTGCCCTTGCTGGCTGAGCGGGGCGTGACCCACCCGCTGTTGCCATCGACCCACTACGCCGACTACGCGCAGGATCCGGTCGCGGCCCGTGACGCGCTGACCGCGGCGTTGCGCCGTGTCGATGCTGGCGGGGGGCGGGGCTGGCCGGATGACCGCTGCCCGTTCCCCGGGCTGCGACCATTCGATGTCGACCAGCATCGGGTGTTCTTCGGTCGCGCTGGCGAGGTGGAGGAGCTTACGCGGCTGCTGCGGTCACCAGAGGAACGGGCCGGTGGCGGGATGCTGCTGGTGGTGGGTCCGTCGGGGTGTGGCAAGTCGTCGCTGGTCCGGGCCGGCCTGGTGCCGACGGTCGCCGAAGAGCCGGGCTGGTGGACGCTGCCACCGTTCATGCCAGGCGCCAACCCCATGGCAGCGTTGACCCGCGAGCTTGCCGCCGGAGCACGCCAGGTGGGCCTGGACTGGCCGCTGGCACAGGTACGCGAGCGGCTAGACGAGCATCGCCTGGGTGAGCTGGCCGACGAGCTGCTGCTGGCCGCCCTGGGTGGGGTGGGGCGGCGGCACCTGCTCGTGGTGGTCGACCAGTTTGAGGAGCTGCTCACCCAGGCTAATCCGGGGCTCCGACCGGCCAGTTGCCGACGCCCCACATTCGGATTGCCCCTCGGGGGAGTGGAGCGGCCGCGCCGGGTGGTGCGCTTCGCGCGGTTGATCCATCGGCGCGGCCGCGATCTTGGCGGACCTGCGGCCCGCGCCGCTACGGCGGCAATCCAAGCCTGCCTTGATAGCCACGTAGCGTGATATCGCGAAGGGCCGCCTCTTCGACCGACCTTTGCTGGGTGGCTGTGACACTGTGGCGTGCTACGCTATCGATGCTTCACGCTCCTGCTTCGGGTTCAGTTCGCTGTTCCGAGCGGGTGACATGCGTCACTACGAAGTCATGCTGATCCTGGACCTCTACCCTGAGGCCCCCGCCTGGAGGCTTCAGAGGCTTCCGGGTTGTAGCAGCTAAAGCGTCCCTGAGTTCTTGCAGGGACGATCCGATTGATCCCCACGGAGGCGGCTGCCGAGGCCGATCCTCGGTATGCCGGGGGACGTGGACCTTGCGGCCACGACCGCCCGGCGCCCGCACATCCGTAGGAGATCGTCGGTGGTCATTCAGATCCAGCTCTCCGAAGCCGAGGCCCGTTGCCATCGTCCAGGCCATGGGCGCGATCGTCGCCGCTCTGATCGGAGGCATCGCGATAGTACGAGCCGCTCGGATCCAGTCGTCACGTCCGCCATCCACTCGACGCAGGCAGCGTCGTGGTCGCCGTTCGGTCAAGCAGTCACTGCCGCCCTGATAAGGGACATTCGCGCGACAGAGGTTAGTTGCGCAGATGTATGTCAGCCCGTGGCCTTTTCACAGCCGTTCCCATCGCCATCAGTGTCCAAGTCGAATGGATCTGGCGGGAGTACCCGGATCGGTTCTCGGACATAATTGGGGCCGTTCCCGGTACCGCCTGCGCAGTCGTAGTCACCGATTCCAACGCGCAGACAGATGTCTGGGTAGGCAGGGTCGCAGCCCCCAGGCTGCGCTGTCGTTGTGCTAGACGCTACAGCGGATTCGGGTGCTATGTTACACGCCGCGTCGCGCGCTCTCGGAGTAGGCGGTGCCGGTTCCGGGGCCTGCACGGCCTTTTTTGAACCAATCGTGAATGCCTTTGTCGCAACCGCTTCGGATGGTACAGATAGTGCTAGACATACCACAGCCGAAATCGTGACTTGACCTGACCCTGCCGTGTCAGGAGTCCAGGTTACAGTGCTACCATCGCTAGGATCCGGATCAAACCCAATACGGTCCCAGTCCATCATATTCTGAGAGCCACGACCAATCAAGAAGCCGATAGCCAAACCATCATCGTTTGCGGCGCGGACAGTAGTTTTACCTGTCAACTTAGAGCTTGGTGGAGCAATAAAAGACACCGGACCGGGAGCTTTTTTGCCGCCTTCGCAGTCCACAGCCTCAAGAGTCCGTGGAGGATCTCCAGAGATGTCTGCCGCTGAGACCAGGCGCCGCGAGCCAGAGAGAATGAGCCAACGGCCATCGGGAACATTCGTCCGTGGATTCAACTGCGACTTTCCTACGCAATAGGCATCAAAACCAGCCGTGCATGAGCCTGGTAAGCGCATCTTAACCTGGCTCTCACGATCAGGTAGATCATAAACGGGGGTGCCGTTGGCACTCGTCTTGCCTCTGTAAACGGCATCCGCCACTTCAGCGTCTCGACAGTCGCCAGCAAGGGTGGTATTGGATGTGAAATCGTAGCTGGTCTGGAGTGCGAAGAACGCGATGACGAGGAAAGCAGTTAGGCCCGCGATCCTTGCGGATCCTTGAAGGCGAAGGCCCCTTGCGAGTAGTACAGCAATCAACGTGGCGCCTAGTAGCCAAACGATACGGCTGACTATCTCTCCTTGCGCGAGACCCGACCGAACAATCAGGTAGGCTAGGAGGACGGTAATTGCCGCAAAAACTGCGCTAGCCTTAAGTCTTGGAGTCTCAATATTCAGGACTACTCGGGTCGTGAAGTATGGAAGCGCCAGTGTGATAACCGCAGCGACCGCGGCTGCTGAGATCCATTGAGCATCATCGAGCACTTGCAGGAAGGGCGCGGGAAGAAGGGCCGTACCTACTGCAAGACTAATGACCGCAGCATGTAGGGCGTACGCACGCCGAAGGGTTATATCAGCTAGCCAGTCAACTAAGGAACTGAGCCTTCTTTCTTGAAGCTCAGGGAGACTGGAATGCGGCTTCGGTGGCTGAAATGGCTTGGGCTTCTGTATGAGGGCGACGTAAGCGGTTGCACCAATGATAGCGCCAGACAGGAAGATGGCCGGTAAGATTCCTCTAGCAGGGAAAAGGCCTTCTTCGCCTCTATCGAGTGCCGAAGTTATGCCAAGGACTCCGGTATAGAGTGTAACAATAGATGCAGCGGCGTTACGGATAAACTCCGCCGCAGAATGCGCTCGTGCTACAGTATCCTTAGCAATGTCGATGCGTGCCTGGTGAATAGCCTGACTGTCAGTGTATTCAGCAGCCCAGGCTGCTCGCTCACGCTCCCACCGCTCGACAGTCTCTGTATCCTGAGCCTGTGCCAAGCGCTGGCGTAGTTGTCTCACCTCATCAACTAACGCTTGATAGTCTGGGTTCTGTTCGTTGCTCATCTGCGTTCTCCGCCTGCTGATTCGTAGCCTGTCCTGGTGGCGCCACGGTCACCCGAGGATGAACGGACGATTAACGGGTTTTGGGGATTGAGTTGACGGCGTCACCAGACCGAGAGCCCACTGCGACGCAGAAACGAGTAGGCCAGGTGCGGCGTCTGCCGCACCCGGTCGATGCCGCGGTGGGCCTGCTCGACCACCCCGGCAAGGTTG
>JBKOZG010000307.1:0-8622 GCA_046725775.1 Actinomycetota bacterium
GCGCAACAGCGTGTCGACAGCCGCAGCGACGAAAATCAGGGCCAGGTAGGAATTCGACCAGTGGAACAACCGCATTGGCTGCAAGGCCGCATCGGTCAGGCCGCGCTGCGCGCGAGCAAGCAGCTGCCAGGACTGCCAGATGAGCGCGACCCCTGTGATCAGTGCAACCGCTGGAAAGAGCCAGCTGGTGTGGGCAACAGGCCAGAGCGCTAGCGACACCAGCACCGTCACAACCGAGTACAGCAAGATTTGTCGTGCCACCGTCGGGGCCGACCGCACAACCGGCAGCATCGGCACATTCGCCGCGGCATAGTCCTCGCGATAACGCATGGCGAGCGCCCAGGTATGTGGGGGCGTCCAGAAGAACACGATGAGGAACATCACGAACGGAGTGAGTGCGAGGCTGCCGGTGATCGCCGTCCAGCCGATCAGCGGTGGGAAGCAGCCCGCGATGCCGCCCCAGATGACGTTTTGCGAGGTACGACGCTTCAGCCAAAGTGTGTAAACGCCGATGTAGAACGCGTTGGCACCCAGTGCGAGGGCCGCGGAAAGCCAATTGACGAAGTATCCGAGCCACAGCGTCGCCGCAATTGCCAAGATCACTCCGAACACCGTCGCACCCAACGGACCAACCGCATGTCGTGGCAGTGGACGGCGCCGGGTCCGTCGCATGCGCTCGTCGATGTCGCGGTCAAGCACGCAATTGAAGGCGTTGGCACTGGCGGCGGCCAGGCAGCCGCCGATCATGGTAGTCAGCACAACCTTGAGCGGCGGGACGCCACCGGCTGCGAGAAACATAGCCGGAACCGTGGTCACCAAGAGAAGCTCGATAATGCGGGGCTTGGTGAGTCCCACGTACGCCGCGACAATGTGGCGAGCATGAGTGACCTGCCGGCCACGGCGAGCTGCCCGAACCCCCCCAAGATCAACACGGGCTATCCGGTCGTCGTCGGCGGCGCCCACTCGACCTGATACGTCGATGCTCGTCACAGGCTCTACTCACTCACTGTTAGGCGACTCTAGTCCCCGGCGAGGCCCGTTCTCTTGCACTGCGAGCGTGGGTCGCGCGAGCAGTGTCAGTAGACGGGCAGTCACCGAGGCTGAGTCTAGGGCCCGGCGCTGAAATTGACACTCATCACGTGGACTTACTGGATCCCCGCCTGCAGGCTTCTGTGCTCTCCGCCTGACCCTATATCCCCAGCCGACTCCCCCCCGGATAGGCTCGCATTGTCCGGGCTGCGCCACGAGCAGCCGCGCAGAGCCGTCTCGGAAGGATCTTCTGGCACGTGAGTGTGACCGATACCGACATCTCTGGCGCCGTCCTCCCCGAGGGGTGGACCGAGATCGACTACCGAGCCATCGACACGACACGCGTGCTGGCCGCCGATGCCGTGCAGAACGTTGGCAATGGCCATCCAGGCACGGCAATGAGCTTGGCACCGGTCGCATACCTGCTGTTCCAGAAAGTAATGCGGCACAACCCAAGCGACACGCACTGGGTCGGGCGCGACCGCTTCGTGTTGTCCTGCGGACACACCAGCCTCACGCTCTACATTCAGCTCTACCTCGGCGGCTTCGGGCTCGAACTCGACGACATCAAGTCCTACCGATTCTGGGGATCGAAGACTCCCGGACACCCTGAGTACGCGCACACCAAGGGCGTCGAGGTCACCACAGGGCCGCTCGGCCAAGGTGTTGCCAATGCAGTCGGGATGGCGATGTCGGCGCGCCGGTTGCGCGGCCTGCTGGATCCAGATGCGGCGCCCGGAACCTCGGTATTCGATCACCACATTTACTGCCTTGCCTCAGATGGCGACATTGAAGAAGGCGTCGCTTCCGAGGCTTCGTCACTGGCTGGCACACAGCGGTTAAACAATCTCACCCTCATCTATGACAGCAATCGGATCTCGATCGAGGATGACACCAAGATCGCCCTCAACGAGGACACCGCCGCTCGCTATGCCGCGTACGGCTGGCATGTGCAAACCGTGGACTGGACCCACGGCGACGCCCATCACTATCAAGAGAATGTCGCTGCGGTCGCTGACGCTCTCGAGGTGGCCAAGTCAGTTAAAGATCAGCCGACTTTCATTTGCCTGAACACGATCATCGGCTGGCCGGCTCCAAAGCTCCAGGGCACCGGCAAAGCACATGGTGCCGCCCTGGGCGAGGAGGAAGTTGCCGCAACCAAGAAGGTGCTCGGCTTCGAGGAGAGCAAGACCTTTGTCGTTGCCGAGGAAGTGCTCACGCACACCCGCAAGCTGATTGAGCGTGGGGCGCAGGCTCAGCAAGAGTGGCAGCAGGCATACGACAGCTGGGCCGCAGCCAATCCCGAGCGCAAGGCCCTATACCAGCGGCTGATCAACAGCGAGCTCAGCCCTGGCTGGGAGGAGGCACTGCCCAGTTGGTCGGCTGATCCCAAAGGCATTGCCACCCGGGCAGCTTCGGGGAAGGTACTCAGCGCAATCGCGCCCAAGTTGCCTGAGCTCTGGGGCGGCTCGGCGGACCTCGCCGAATCCAACAACACCACCCCCGAGGGTGAGCCCAGTTTCCTGCCATCCGATCGGCAGAGCAGGCTGTTTCCCGGTAATCCTTATGGCAGGGTGCTGCATTTTGGCGTTCGCGAACACGCCATGGGTGCGATCTTGAATGGCATCAAGGTGCACGGTGGCTTACGCCCGTACGGCGGCACCTTCTTGATCTTCAGCGACTACATGCGGCCCGCGGTACGGCTCGCGGCACTGATGGAGTTGCCGGTGATCTACGTCTGGACTCACGACTCGATCGGTCTGGGCGAGGACGGCCCCACGCATCAGCCGATTGAACACCTTGCCGCACTACGGTCGATCCCTGGACTGGATGTGGTCCGTCCGGCCGACGCCAACGAGACCGCCGCCGCCTGGGCGGCGATCTTGAAGAACAACGATCGGCCGGCAGGGTTGGCTCTCACGCGACAGGCCGTGCCCGTCTTCCCACGTGGCGAAGACGGCTTCGCCGATACCTCCGGAGTAGCCAAAGGCGGCTACATCCTCAAAGACAGCGACGGAACGCCCGATGTGATCTTGATCGGGACTGGCTCCGAGGTGCAGTACATTGTGGCAGCCCGCGAGCTGCTCGCCGAGCAGGACATCAAGGCACGAGTGGTGTCGATGCCATGTCGGGAGTGGTTCGACGAGCAGGCCCAGGGCTACAAAGATTCCGTCATCCCGCCCGATATCAAGGCGCGCGTCTCGATCGAGGCAGGGGTCGGCATCGGCTGGCGTGACCTTGTCGGTGACGCCGGGCGAATTATCAGCATCAACCACTATGGAGCCAGCGCGGCCGCGACTGTCTTGTTCAAGGAGTTTGGTTTCACTCCCGAAACGGTCGTCGCAGCCGCTCAAGAGAGCCTCGATGCGTCAACTGGGACTACCGCTCCCACGCATCCGGCAGCCAGCGGGCCTAGGGGTCCCGCAGACGTAGAGGCCCATCCGGGCGTCACGATCAGCTGAGCCCAGCTGATGCCATCACCTACTCATCCAGGAGAACTGATCATGAACGAACGGCTCAAGGCCCTCGCAGACGCAGGCGTCTCCATCTGGCTGGACGACCTGTCTCGCGAACGCCTTACCTCGGGCAACCTGGCTGATCTCGTGTCCAAATACTCGGTCAGCGGAGTCACAACCAACCCGACGATCTTCGCCACCGCGCTTGCCCAAGGTCATATGTACGACGACCAGATCAAGGAGCTTGCGGCACGCAACGCAGAACTCCACGACGCCATCAAGGCGTTGACCACCGACGACGTGCGCGACGCCTGTGACATCATGGCCGACACTTTCGCGGCGACCAACGGCGTAGACGGCAGGGTGTCTATCGAGGTCGATCCGGATCTAGCCGATGAAACCGACGCAACCACAGCGCAGGCCACCGACCTCTGGAAGGTCGTTGACCGACCCAACGTGCTGATCAAGATTCCCGCTACCAAGGCCGGCCTGCCATCGATTACGTCGGTGACCGGTGAGGGCGTCAGCGTCAACGTGACGCTGATCTTCGCTTTGGAGCGCTACCGGGAGGTGATCAACGCCTACATGACTGGATTGGAGCGGGCTGCTGAGGTCGGCTATGACCTGAGCAGGATCCACTCCGTGGCTTCCTTCTTCGTTTCCCGCGTGGATACCGAGATCGACAAGCGCCTGGAGGCGATCGGCTCGGACGAGGCGCTGGCGCTGCGCGGCAAGGCCGCCATGGCGAATGCCCGGCTGGCGTACGCGCTGTACGAGGAGGAGTTCAGCAGCGAGCGGTTCGCCGCGCTGGAAGCCAAGGGAGCAACCCGGCAGCGGCCGCTGTGGGCCTCGACTGGAGTGAAGAATCCTGATTACCCCGACACCATGTACATCACCGAGCTCGTCGTGCCGAACACGGTGAACACGATGCCAGAGAAGACCATGATGGCTTTCGCTGATCACGGCGAGGTGCGTGGCGACATGGTGAGTGGCACGAAGGCAGAGGCGCAGCAGGTGCTCGACGAATTGGAGCGGGTCGGCATCTCCTACGACGACGTGGTCGACGTGCTGGAACGGGAGGGCGTCGAGAAGTTCGAAGCGTCGTGGAACGAGCTGGTGGTCGACGTTCAGGAGGCGCTCGAGGCCGCCAAGACCTCTCGCTGACGTCACTGCCAACCAGCTCTGACGAAGGGAGCCGCCGCGTGATCAGCGTGATGCGTCCGAACCCGCTTCGCGAACCCCATGATCGGCGGCTTCCGAGGATAGCGGGACCCTGCGTGCTGGTGATCTTCGGTGTCACCGGGGACCTGGCGACCAAGAAGCTGATGCCAGCGGTGTACGACCTTGCCAACCGCGGTCTGCTGCCGCCTGGTTTTGCGTTGGTGGGGTTCGCCCGGCGCGACTGGAAACACCGGGACTTTGCACAAATCGTGCATGCCGCCGTCAAGCAGAATGCGCGGACCGACTTCCGGGAGGAGGTATGGCAGCAGCTCTCCGAAGGCATCCGGTTCGTGCCCGGGGAGATTGGCGACGAGGAGGCCTTCGACAAGCTAGCCGAGACGATCACCGATCTCGACGAAGCACGCGGCACCGGCGGGAATCACGCGTTCTATCTGTCCATCCCGCCTGGTCTTTTTCAGACGGTGATCGATCAGCTGCGCACACATGGACTGGCTGAGGAGCATTCGGGCCGGTGGAGCAGAGTAGTGATCGAAAAGCCGTTTGGCCACGATCTGGAAAGCGCACGAGAACTAAACCGGATCGTCTCCAGCGTCTTCCCCGCCTCCTCGGTGTTTCGCATCGACCACTACCTCGGCAAAGAAACCGTGCAGAACATGATGGCTCTGCGATTCGCAAATCAGATGTTCGAGCCAGTGTGGAACAACCACTACGTCGACCACGTCCAGATCACGATGGCCGAGGACATCGGGATCGGCGGCCGCGCCGGTTACTTCGATGGCATCGGCATCGCCCGCGATGTGATCCAGAACCACCTGCTGCAGCTGTTCGCACTCACCGCGATGGAGGAGCCGACCTCGTTCGAGGCACGCCAGCTCCGCGCTGAAAAGCAGAAGGTGCTCGCTGCCGCCCGGCCACCGGAGCGGATGGATCTGTACACCGCGCGGGGTCAGTACGCGGGCGGCTGGGCCGGTGGGGAAAAGGTCAAGGGTTATCTGGAGGAGGATCGGATCCCGGCCGAATCCCAGACCGAGACCTACGCAGCCATCCGCCTCGACATTGAGAACCGTCGCTGGGCTGGCGTGCCGTTCTACCTGCGGACCGGCAAGCGTCTCGCGCGGCGGGTGACCGAGATCGCACTCGGCTTCAAGCGTGCGCCGCATCTCCCCTTCAGCAAGACCGACACCGAGGAGCTGGGCTACAACGCCGTCGTGCTGCGGATTCAGCCGGATGAGGGCGTCACCTTGCGTTTTGGCGCCAAAGTGCCAGGTACCCAGATGGAGATCCGCGAAGTGAACATGGACTTCGCCTACGGCGGGTCGTTCACCGAGTCCTCACCTGAGGCGTACGAGCGGCTGATCTTGGACGTGCTGCTGGGCGACCCACCGCTGTTCCCGCAGCACCAAGAGGTGGAACTCTCCTGGGCGATCTTGGATCCGATCTTGGACTACTGGGCGAGCCTGCCGAACCAGCCTGAACCATATGAGCCCGGATCGTGGGGGCCGAAAGGCGCCGATGCCATGCTGGCGCGCGACGGCTTCAGTTGGAGGCGACCATAATGATCATTCCCCTTACCGGCACCACCTCGGCAAAGATCTCCGCGGAACTGCTTCGGGCTCGGCGCAGCGCGGGCAGCCCAGCCCAAGGCATGGTGCTGACCCTGATCATCGTCTGCGACGAGTCTGAGTACACGAGCGCCATGGAGGCCAGCATGGCGGCTGGGCGCGAGCATCCGTCCCGGATCTTACTGGTGGTCACAGCCGCAGGACGGAGCGCTGGTTTGGACGCCGAGGTGCACATCGGCGAGGGAACACCAGGTGAGGTGGTTGTCATCAGGATGCGCGGTGCGGTCGCGGCACATCCAGCCTCGGTGATCCGGCCACTGCTGCTGCCCGACTCCCCCGTTGTGATCTGGTGGCCCGGTAAGGCGCCCAGCAACCAGGCGGCCGACGAATTGGCGCAGTTGGCGATGCGCCGGCTGACTGACGCGGCAGCCTCGGCCCGCCCCCTCGCAACGCTCAGGGCACGCGCCCGCGACTATTCCCCCGGTGACACTGACTTGAGCTGGACCCGGTTAACGCCGTGGCGGGCCCTGCTGGCCGCAGCGCTGGACCAGTACCCGGCCAAGATCAAGTCCGTGCTTATCGAGGCTGAGAACAGCAATCCCTCCGCCGACCTGCTGGCCGCCTGGCTGCAGTCGAGACTGAAGGTAGACGCGACCCGCAAGATCAGCACTGGGCCGGGCTTGACCGCCGTGCGCATGGCTACGGCGGCCGGCGACATCGCGATCACTCGGCCCGACGGTCTGCTGGCCTATTACGCCGTACCAGGCCAGCCGGAAAGACTCGTCGCTCTCAAGCGACGCGATTCCACCGAACTGATATCTGAAGAACTGCGACGGATGGACGCCGATGATGTCTACGAGCGAGCGGTCAAGTCACTGCTGGACAGCGCTCCGCCGACGGGCAGCACAAGATCCGCGGCCAAGAAAGCATCCAGAAAGAAGGCCGCCAGCAAGAAAACCGCGGGTAAGAAAGCACCCAGCAGCAAGCAGGCCGACAGCAAAGGCAGGGTAGCCAAGCAAGCAGCAGGGCGTCGTTAGATGGCCGCGACCAGCCCCGAAGTCTTGCTCCATGCCGGACCGGATGAAGTAGCGGAGGCTCTAGCCGCGCGCCTGATGGCGCGGCTCACTGAGATCCAACGGGACTTCCGAGTTCCCCAACTTGCGCTCACCGGCGGTCGGATCGCCACTCGGGCCTATCAGAAACTCGCGAACGAAGGACCCAACTCTGCGGTCGACTGGTCTCGGATCGAACTGTGGTGGGGCGACGAACGTTTTATCCCCGCTGATCATGACGACCGGAACGCGAAGCAGGCTCTTGACCTGCTTGCGGCACCACTTGCGCTGGACCCTGACCGAATTCATGAGATGCCCGCAAGCGATGGTGGCCTCGATCTCGATCAGGCAGCCGACGTGTACGCCCGAGAGTTGGGCCACATCATCTTCGACATCTGCCTGCTCGGCATGGGTCCGGACGGCCACGTCGCCTCGATCTTTCCCGAGCATCCCTCTTCATACGCAGATGGCGACGTGATCGCCGTACGATCCTCACCGAAACCGCCGCCCGAGCGGATCAGCCTCACCCTCCCGGTCATCAATCGGTCACACGAGGTCTGGTTCGTTGTAAGCGGCGCTGACAAAGCCGCCGCAGCCAAGATGGCGCTGCTCGGCGCGGGACCGGTGCAGGTACCGGCTGCCGGCGTCTCCGGTATCGAGCGCACGCTCTGGTTGATGGATCGGGATGCAGCAGCAGAGCTGCCAACCGATTTGCAGCAACGCGGCCGAATCTAGACCGGCGTCGCTACTGGGCCACTGCCGGCGGCTAGTAGATCACCTCGCCACGCTCGCGGCGCGCTCGGAGGGCTTGCAGTGCCTCAGTGAGGATGTCGGCCGCCTCCTTGTCGGTGCGGCGCTCCTTGACGTAGGCCAGGTGGGTCTTGTACGGCTCGATCTTCGGCGGCGGAGGTGGATTCCGGGAGTCGAGGTTCGCTGGTAAGCCGCATCGCGGGCAGTCCCACACGTCGGGAATGGCGGCATCTGCGGCAAATGCGGGCTTTGTTTCATGACCCTGTGCGCAGAAGTATGAGACGTAATTTCGCGGCGCGGCATCGCCACGCTCGGCCTCGCCCATTGGACCAGCGCCCACCCGGCTACCACGAATGGCACTCCCACCAGCCACGTTCCTTCTCCCTCGCCCTTCCTAGCTGTGGATAAGTTAGTGTCTTTCCTTCGATTGACCGGGCCGGTGGTCTTGGCAGTCAGCCGCCCAACTTGTAAAGCAGGTTGAGCGCCACAATTGCCGCTAGCCAAACCACTCCGATGATGACGGTGAGCCGGTCGAGATTTCTTTCTGCGACTGAGGATCCACCGAGGGAGGAAGAGATCCCACCACCGAAG
>JBKOZG010000250.1:0-3354 GCA_046725775.1 Actinomycetota bacterium
ACGACGCGTCCGTCCGGGCCGGCGTCGCCGCCGCCGTGGACGCGCTGGGCGGCCTCGATGTCCTGGTCAACAACGCCGGCATCGGCGCCCAGGGGACGGTCGAGGACAACTCGGACGACCAGTGGCTGAAGGTCCTGGACATCAACGGGTTGGGGATGGTCCGGGTCAGCCGGGCCGCGCTGCCCGCGCTCCGGCGTTCGCCGGTGGCATGCATCGTCAACACATGCTCGATCGCCGCGACGGCGGGGCTGCCGCAGCGTGCTCCCTACAGCGCCAGCAAGGGTGCGGTGCTCGCCCTGACCCGCGCGATGGCCGCGGACCACATCGGCGAGGGCATCCGGGTCAACTGTGAATCCCGGTACGGCTGACACCCCGTGGGTCGGCCGGCTCCTGGCCGCCGCGGAGGACCCAGAGACCGAGCGCGCCGCGCTGGAGGCCCGGCAGCCAATGGGGCGGCGGCTGGTCACCGCCGATGAGGTGGCCGCCGCCATTCAGTACCTCGCGAGCCCGGCCGCCGGCTCCACTACCGGTACCGACCTGGCCGTGGACGGTGGGATGAGCGGGCTGCGGACACGCCCGCGGTCGTGAGCGCATGCAGGATCGGCGATTTTCTCGCGTTCGGATCCGTTAGCCTGGCGGCTGCTCTCACGAGCTGCCAGGCTCGCCCTGGTGGCCGAGAAAGCGCAGCGGAACGATATGGTCGTCTGGGTTTGTGACGTCTGCGATGATCAGCAGGAAATTGATGGAGCGTTACGCCAGCTGTGTTCGGCTGCGGCCAGAGCATCGTGAGCGGTATCTGGAACTGCATGCCCAGGTGTGGCCGGAGGTCGAGTCGATGCTCGCGGCCGCCAACATTCGCAACTACACAATCTTCTTACGCGGGGACATGCTGTTCAGCTACTACGAGTACGTCGGCACCGACCACGCCGCGGACCAGGCGCGCATCCGCGCCGATCCGGCGACCCAGCGCTGGTGGCAGCTAACCGATCCCTGTCAGGAAAGGCTTCCCGGCACGCCGGAGGGAGAGCAGTGGGCGCCGCTGACGGAAGTCTGGCACCTGAGCAGATGAGAGTCGTCGACGCTCATGTGCACCGTTGGGATCCCCGCCAGCTGCGCTACACCTGGTTGGACGGCACCGAGCTGGACCGGCTGATCGATGCTACGACTCTGCGCGCAGCCTCGGGGACGGTGACCGACTTCGTCGTCGTGCAGGCCGACTGCGCCGACACCCAAGGCCTGGCCGAGGTCGAGTGGCTGGTCGAGCAGTCGGCTCAGCTGCCCGGGCTGCGCGGCATCGTTGCGTTCGCGCCGCTGGAGCGAGGGGCGGAGGTGCGGGACCACCTCGGTGCGCTGCGCGCCATCCCTTCGGTGGTGGGCGTCCGGCGGCTCATCCAGGACGAGAGACCCGGCTTCGCCGTCGCCGAGCGCTTCTTGAACGGTGTCGCTGCACTGGCCGATTTCGAGCTCACCTTCGACGTCTGCGCGCGCAGCTCGCAGCTGGATGAGGTGATCGAGCTCGTGCGCCGCACTCCAGATGTCCAGTTCGTGCTGGACCACGTCGGTAAGCCTCGGATCGGCGCGGATCCGTCGCGGTGGCGGCTGCAGATCGCGGAGCTCGCGGCGCGGCGCAACATCGTCTGCAAGCTATCCGGGCTGATGACCGAGATCGTCAGCGGGCCGACGGGTGTGGAGGCCGTCGAGCCGTTCCTCGCCCACGCCCTGGCCGAGTTCGGACCGGATCGATGCCTGTTCGGCAGTGATTGGCCGGTGATGACGTTGGCCGCGGCGTACTCGGATTGGCTGGACCTCGTCGTCAGTCTTGTGCCCGGAGAGGACGAGCGTCGGGCGGTGATGGCGGGAACGGCCGAGCGGGTGTACGAGATTTCGGCTTCGGCCACCGGACGGTGATGATCATGATCGCAGCTATGCTGTCACCAGTCTCCAGTCGGAAGGGGTGCCGACGCCTGCCGGCCGACACGCGCGAGTGACCTAGCCGAATGTGCGTCCCTTTGTCGCGGGGCTGCTCAGGGCTTGTCACCTTTTGGGGAGTAAGAGGGCTGCCGGCCCGTCGATCAGCTCGTCTACCTTTACGGTGCAACTGCCGACCGAAGCCGCCACGGATCCCGACGCCCCCACCAGCTCGGCCGCCGTATCGGAAACCCGGTCCTGCCGGTAGTTCAGCCGGGTCTCGCCAACCCGGTCGACCATCGCGACCAGGTGCTCGGGGGTCTCCAGCCAGCGCACCCAGGGATCGTCCGTCGGTTGTGCGACGGTTTGCGGCACCGGCTGTGCCGCTGTGATTACGTCGCCGAGCTGGGCCATCCAGCGGCCGAGTGATCGGAGCGAGACCTGTTGGATGTCGGGGATCTCGCCTTCGGCGGTCGGGCCGACATTAAGCAGTAGCCGCCCGCCGCGGGACACGACATCGGTCAGGTGGCAGGCCAGCTGCCGGCCACTCAAGATCTGCTGCTCGTCCTCGGCCTGGTTGTAGCCGAAGGAGAAGCCGATCCCGCGGCAGTTCTCCCAGGTTGACCCGGACTCGTTCTCTGACGACGCCTCGTACTCACTGGTCCGGTAGTCCCAGTGGGTTTCGCCCCACCGGTCGTTGACCACGCCGTCCGGATTGCCCGCGTAGAAGTCGGCGAGCAGCTCGTGTAGCGACCAGGCGCCCGTCCGCTTGCCGGCGTCGGGCCAGTTGATGTCGTTCCACAACACATCGGGCTGGTAGCGCTCGATCAGGTCACGCACGTGCAACACGGCGTAGACGTTGTACGCCGCGTCGTTGGGTCGCAACGTCAGCACGTCCAAGTGCGAGGTGAGCGGGGGCAGGTCGGTGATGCTCCAGTCCAGACCGCCGGAGTAGTACACGCCAAGACGCAGACCAGCCGCCCGGACCGCTTCGGCGATCTCGCCGATCAGATCGCGCCGCGGGCCGCGGTGAACAGTGTTCCGCGTGCCGGTGCCTGGCGCATCCCACAACGCCACGCCATCGTGGTGCTTGGTGGTCGGGACCACGTACGAGGCGCCAGCTTCGGCGAAGAGCGTCGCCCAAGCCGCTGGGTCGAACCTCGCCGCAGTCCACTGGTCGAGGAACTCGTCGTATGGTGCGTCTTGGTAGACGTGGTGGTGGTGCTGCGCGGCGGGGCTGCCGGGGATCCTGGTCGTGTTGAAATACCACTCGGCGTACGCATTGTGCTTGAACCACTCGCTCTCCGGTACCGCACCGAGCGCACCACTCGGTTCGGCCCAGGCCGGGACCGAGTACGGTCCCCAATGAATGAAGATCCCCAGCTTGGCTGCCGGCAGCCAAGCCGGCGTCGGTCGCCGAAGGTCGTCCCAGATCCGGTCATTAAC
>JBKOZG010000464.1:0-3194 GCA_046725775.1 Actinomycetota bacterium
GGGCCGCCTGCCTGCCCGCGTCGTAGCTGAAGGCTGAGTGGGTTATCAGCGACTCATCCAGTTCGATGCCTGCCTGGCGCAGTGCAGAGCTGTAACCGGCTAGCCGAGCATGGCTGCAATCCACCGAATGCGGGCCTCCAGCATGCGCAATACGTCGATGCCCGAGGGAGAGCAGGTGTTCGGCAGCAGTGATGCCGCCGGTGAAGTTGGTGGCACCGATGCTGATGCACTTGGTATCAGCAACTCGGAGGGGATCGACGACAACAACCGGGAAGCCACCCTCATCCAATGCTTTAACAGCTGAACTTGAGGCATCTGCGGTAATGAAGATTGCGCCGGCGTGATCGGATTGGAGGAGCGCTTGAGGATTGATAGTGGGTATGCCACCGATCACCACCTCGAACCCTTCGGCTGCGGCGGACGAGGTAATGCCTTTTAAGACGGCGATGATGTACGGACTTTGCAGTTCAGGAACTACGACCTCAATGGGTTGTGTTAGCTCGCGAGGTCGGGCTGATCTAGACCCAGCCGGTCGATACTTAGAGTCCCTCAGCTGCTTCTGCACCCGCCGACGAGTCTCCTGCGAGACGTCCGCGCGGTCATTGAGCACCTTCGACACGGTGGCTACGGAAACCCCTGCGGCGCCCGCGATTTCCGCTAGCGTGGTACGGCCTTTCGGCACTGTTGCCTCCGGTACGAAAGTTTCGGCGACCCGAAACTACTATGACTCTCCTGTAAGTGTTCTGTGTACACCCAAAAGCCGGTGCCTTGACACAATCCCCAGACCGTCCCTATCTTAAACAGTGCCTTTCGACTTTTTCGAAACTTTTCGAAGCTCGATGACAGCTTCCAACTGTCTCTCCTGGAGGATCGATGTCGACCCGCGTCAATTCCTGCGCGTGTCGACTCGCCCACGCCTACGCCATTGCCGGGCTTCTTTCTAAGACTGGGGGCACGCTCCCTCACGTCGCTCTCCGAACAACGACGTCCGCGTAGGACGAAAGGATCAAAAGATGAAGAGAAGGAAACGCTTCGCCGGGGTCATTGCTTTGGCCACTGGTCTCCTGCTGTCTGCCTGCGCGACTAGCGCCAACAACAGCGGAGGCGGCGCTAGCAGCGCGCCGACCGAGGAAGAGAAAACACCTCCGAAGCTGACCAACTGCACGAACAAGATGAAGAACGACGCGCCGCAGGTCTCAGTGTGGGCCTGGTACCCGAACATGGCGAACGTCGTGGACAACTTCAACGAGAACCACACGGACGTGCAGATCTGCTGGAACAACGTCGGTGAAGGTGGGGACGAGTACACCAAGGTGCAGACGGGGATCTCCGCAGGGAAGGGTCTTGCCGACGTGGTCATGCTGGAGGCCGACCGGTTGAGCAGCTTCTCCATCCAGAACGCGCTGGTCGACCTGGCCCCACACGGTGCGGACGAAGTGAAGGGCAACTTCAGGGAGGGCGCCTGGAAGGACGTCTCCCAGGGCGACAAGGTCTTCGCCATTCCCGTCGACGGCGGCCCGATGGGCATGATCTACCGGACCGACGTGTTCAAGAAGTACGGGATCACCCCGCCGACCACGTGGGACCAGTACGCTGCCACCGCCCAGAAGCTCAAGGACGCCGGGGGCCCGCATTTCGGCGACCTGGGGTCCAACGTGCCGGCGTTGTTTATGGCCCTGCAGCAGCAAAAAGGCGCCGTCCCCTTCGGCTACGACCCCGCGAAACCGCAGGACCTGACGATCAAGCTCAACGACCAAGCGTCCAAGGACGTCCTGAACTACTGGGCTGACCTGGTGAAGCGCGACCTGGTGGACACCCAGGACCATTTCACCACCGACTACATCTCCGGTGTCGTGAGCGGGAAGTACGCCACCTACGTCTCCGCGGCCTGGACGCCCGGCTACCTGACCGGTGCCGGCGTCGGCGAGGGCTCGTCCAAGGGTGTCTGGGCGGCCGCTCCGCTGCCGCAGTGGGACGCAGCCAACCCGGTCTCGGTGAACTGGGGTGGATCAGCCTTCGCAGTCACCACCCAGGCCCCGAACAAGCGGCTGGCCGCCATCGTGGCCAAGGGCATGTATGCCGACCCGGCATCACTGGAGGAGGGTTGGAAGAAGCAGATTATCTTCCCGTTGAGCAAGACCGTGCAGGACTCACCTGACTTCGTCAACAACAAGTCCGAGTTCTTCAACGGCCAGACGGCGAACAAGGACGTCTACGTCCCTGCCGGGAATGCGTACAAGGGCACCGTCTACGCCCCCATCCAGGTCTACTACTACGCACAGCTCCAAGCGCAGCTGGCCAAGATCATCAACGGCAAGACGACCGGTGACCAGGCGGCAGATGACCTGCAGGCGCAGATCGTCAACTACGCCAAGAGCCAGGGCTTCAACGTCACCGCGTAACCCGAGGCCGCTTCGCACGCAGCCGCCCGGTCCGGAGGCCAACAGATGAAACCCCCGGGCCGGGCATCACTCAAAAGGAGTCCGCGGATGTCTCACGCCACAGCCGTCGACACGCCATCGCCGCCCAGCCAGCCAACGGCCCCAGCGGTTTCGCCCAGGCGGCGCAGCCTCAACGAACGGAAGAAGTCTCGGACCGGGTGGCTCTTCATTGCCCCCTTCGCCCTGGTCTTCGTCGCATTTCTGATCCTGCCCCTGGTGTACGCGTTCTACCTCAGCCTGTATAGCAAGGGACTCGCCACGGGCGTTGTCTTCTCCGGTGTGAAGAATTACGCCACCGCCTTCACCGACCCGTCGTTCCTTCGCGGGGTGTGGTTCGTCCTCCGGTTTGCGGTGGTACTGATCCCGGTGCAAATGCTCCTCTCGCTCGCGCTCGCGCTGGTGCTGGACGCCGTTACCACTTACCTCGCGCGGTTCGCGCGGCTGATGATCTTCCTTCCCTACGCGATTCCGGCGGTGATCGGGGCCTTGATGTGGGGGTTCCTCTACAGTCCCACGTTCGGACCGATGCAACAGCTGGCCAACATCTTCGGCGCGAACGCGCCGTTCCTGCTCAGCCCTGACCTCGTATTCGTCGGACTCATGAACGTCGTCACTTGGCAGTGGGCCGGCTACTACATGATCATCATCTACGCCGCGCTGCAGGGCATCGATTCCTCCATCTACGAGGCGGCTCGAATGGATGGGGCGAACGCATGGCAGATCGCCTTCCGGATCAAGGTCCCGATGGTCAGC
>JBKOZG010000451.1:0-2218 GCA_046725775.1 Actinomycetota bacterium
GGTCATGCCAGCGGATGAGTTCCTGCCACGCGTCGTCACCCAGTGTCTCCGCGAGCGGCGTCGAGCCAACGATGTCGCTGAACACGAAGGTCCTCTTCACGCGCTCGCCGGACCGCGCAGCGATGCCCTGATCATCACCAAGCAACTGGCCCACATGCTTCGCGTCCGGCAGGGCACCAAGACGTTCGAAATCCGCCTTCGCTGATTCAAACTCGAGCCGGGCAGCTTCCTCATCGCCGGCGGCACGGTAAGCCTCGCCAAGCGCCGTACGTACTTTGGCAGTCTCATAAGGAGCGCCAATCTCGTGCCAAAGTTCGATCGCGTGGCGCTGTCTCGTCGACGCCATCCGCGCGTCGCCCTGGGCAAGGAGGACCAGGCCTCGTGCGTACTCAGCTGTCGCGGTCATCGCTGTAGTCCGAAACGAACCGGCGAGTGTGGTGCGTGTCTCAGCCATCCTGGGGATCCGGCCGACCTGGGGAATTGGCTCCCTGCTGGATGCGTTACAGAACACGCAACGACGCGCCCTCCGATCTGACATCTTTGACGGCTTCGTGTGGCGTCTCCCGTCGGGTCTGACCCTCCGCAAGCCTCACGCGTTGGTTGCTGTCTTTTGGGTCGATCCGTCGGCTCGATGGGTGGCGTCGGATGCACGCGAACGGCCGGGCGGCGTGACCTCAAGGAGCCTGCGCTAAGGCACCCATCCCTGGCCTGTCCACCGATCCCGACCGCAGCATGCCCACCTGACCGCTGAGATCATCCGCTGCTTGAAGCGCTATGTCGCCCGCGAGATCTTCAACGCGCTACCCATACCTGGTTGCCGAGAACCATTCCCCGCACCCAAATCGTTCTTGCCAGACCATAGGAGCATCGACCCACCTGCGGGGGCGCAGGACTAAGTCAGAACGGGAAGGATCAACGTTCAGGTCTGCTGGGTACCTGTGCTTGAGGTTTGGGTGCCGAGGTAGTCAGATTCCAGCACCATGTCTTTGATCATTGACTGATATTCGGCATGTGTGCGGTGTTCGGTCGTGTGCCAAAGTGTGCCGTCATTCTCCCTCATGTGCGCACGATAGGCCGGTGCGCCGGGCACCAGTATGTTGTCCGCCACCACGACCGAGCCGGGATGCAGCCAGCCCGCATCGATGATCAGTTCAAGGTCGGATAGGTAGGCGTTCTTGTCGTGGTCTATGAAAACTAGGTCGAGCGACTCGGGGACGAAGTTGTGCTCACGCTTCAGAGTGCGGATCGTTTCGCCGTCGTCGCCAAGCCTCCCGACGATGACGGTCACTCTGTCTTCCACGCCCGCCTGGGCCAGGATGCGGCGCGCGATCTCCGCGTTTGCGCTGCTGAACTCAACAGAGTAGAGCCGGGCCTCCCGCGGCATGACCCGAGCCATCCGCAGAGCGCTGTAGCCGCAGTAAGTGCCCAACTCGAGGAGCCGACGAGGCTGAGTCCGCTCGACCGCACGGTCCAAAATCTTCCCCTTTTCGTCGCCTAGATTGATGAGAAAGCTGACGTGCCGGCCGAAGTGATCGATAACTCGAATAGCGTCATCGACGTCACCGGGGCGGGCGCGGGCTACGACGTATTCCTCGAGCGCCGCTTCCCGACCGTCCCCAACTTGCCACTCTGTTAACAAGTGCCTCCCTCGGAGCATCATCGTCAGGACGGACCACCGCAGAAATGGAACTGGCTTACCGACAAGCTCGTTCACAGTGATCGCCGCCGCGATAGACCCGGTCAGCCACAGCAGCCACGACGGGACTTTCAGCCGCTGGCGCACCTGAGGAGTGAGCAGTGCAGCGGCAGCTGCGGAAACGGCCGCACCGCCAATTGCTCCTGACATCCGTCGCAACAGATCCAACGCTGCTGGCCTCCTCAATTTCGGCGCAGGTGTCAGATGAGACTATTAACAGCTCGCGATCAGTCGCCATGAAGGGCCATGCATCTCGTTCAGCCGAGCGGGCTGCGGGACGTCGCGGCGAGTACAACGCGCTGAGCGGTGGCGCTGCCGGGACGGGAGCACCTGTTCCAACTGGCCAAGGTCGCCGGTGTCGGGTTCTTAAGATGGCGCCATGGCACGGACGGACAGGGCATCGCGGGTGATCGCCGCCCCGCTGGACCGTGTCTTCGCGGCCCTCGTCGATCCCGAGGCGCTTACGGCCTGGCTACCACCCGACGGGATGAGCGGCAGATTCGAGCGATTCGACGCGCGGCC
>JBKOZG010000293.1:0-7704 GCA_046725775.1 Actinomycetota bacterium
TAGAGTGGGTCACCGTCGGGTCCTTCGTGGAAAGGAAGCTTGGTCGCATCTGATCCTGAAGGCCCCGACATCTCTTCTAGGCGATCAACACGCCCCAGCCAGAGATGGTCAGACCACCGCTAATTCCGAAGACCCCCCAAAGGTCGTCCCGCGTTGCGTCTAGCCGGGAGGTTCGGAGCCCAACCTCGATTCACCCTCACGCATGAGTGCAATCACGCTCGCCTGATGCTTTTCGCTTTTCTGCCAGGGACTCGGCAACGCATCTCCAACGTCGGAGCCAACGAGATTTCTCTCGGCGTTGGCGTGCGGGTCCAAGATCGTCACGCCGCGACTGGTCGGCTCTTCAATAGCATCGCCGGCGCCGCCAAGATGTGTTAGGAGCTGCATTTGACGTTCGGCGGCCGCAAGACGTTCGCTCTCGATGGAACCAAGGATTCGGCGATACGCGGTCTGGTTCGATGCCTCTTTGAGATCAAGGTTCGCGACGAGGGCCCGGAATCGATCGGCTTCTTCGAGCCGTTCGTTCTCTAGTGCGGCAACAACACGGCGCTGAAAGATTTCGAGCTGCTTAGCCAAATTTGAGTTATGCAACATAACAGATCGGATCTGTTTCGACATTCGCTGTCGAACCTGCACAACCAGTACGAAACTCAGCACGCCGACCAGGCCCACGGCCAGCACGGCAATCTCCCCTCGGCCGGCTAGCGTCGCCGTCACCATAGTCGCGCCAAGTACAGCGGCTGCCGACAGCGCGGCCGCCGGTCGGCGCGTCAGCGTTCGCGCCCTAACCCTGATGTAGCGGAGATGGCTGGTCAGCCGTCGGCCTTGCACGCCCAAATTTCGCATAAGTTGACCTCCTTGCCATACTCTGCCAAAGCTCCCGCGACACTGACTCTCGGACGCATCGATTGTCGGCGCAGCGAATCTCGATATCACATTCATTCGCCCAGTTCGGGCGCTCACGCCTTCAATGACCTACCATCGACCCCGCTGACGAATCATCGCTATCCCTCTGTTGACCCAACGCCACAATTTGAGCGATATATTTCTGATGGCTGTATCTCTCCCGCACACGTTGCTGGGCAAGTCTGCTCTGCGCAAGAAATAGTCTGCGATTCGAGCTGTAGCGCTTCACCAGATTGAGTACGTCCTCCGGGTCGCAATAGAGGGCCCCGTCAGCAAACGTATCCACGAAGTGTGGGGGGAGTATCACCACGCATCCGGATGCAAGTGCTTCCAGAATGGCACGGCCAAAGGCCTCGATCATTCTTGGATGTGGAAAGTAAACAAAGAAGTCAATCTGGAACAAGAAGCTCCTGACGCTCACCTCGTCATAGTCGTATACAAGCCAGTTGGCAGGAAGTTCAGACTTTCCGAGCAGCGTTTGTGCGGTCTTCGCGCCGCCCATGATTCGGACATCGACAAGCGCCGAGTCGGGATAAACTTGGAGCAACTCGCGCCTATCCTGGGGCCACTTGGTCCAGTTGTCGCGTGAATGGCGGCCGATGATTGGCCGTTCGGACCGGTATCCCGTTCGTTCAAGACACCATTTCTCTGTATCGATAATGCCGGGCATGTCGAATTCCGTAATTTTCGGCCGCGGTGAGGATGCCACGAGGGCCCTACGAACGCTTGGCCCTTGCGGACACCATTCGGGCTCGACAGAGAACATCTTGCGAGCGTTCATCGCGCACGTAGCCGGCACATATCTGAGATCGGTACCGTCGAGCTCCGAGGGAGCCTGGTTGGCCAGAATGAGCAGGCGAGTCGCCTTGAGCCGGCTCGGCGTCGCCGCGGCGAACTGGAGCACCGGCGGATACCTCACGACTAGCAGCGACGTCTCCACGTCATCGGAGTAGAGCACATGGCTCACAGTGCCATCGTTGATCAACTCCTGGATCGGCCGGCAGAGAAACCTCCTCCGCGTCGTCATGAAGCGGTATGCCTCGATGTCTAGAACCCCCACGCGCATACCCTGCTGGGTCAACGCCGCGATTTCCTCGAGCATCGACTTCTGCGGCCCGCCAAATGGTCGCCAGTCGGAGGCCAATATCACGTCAAGACGAGACTTTGTGGTGAGCCCGGAGCCAGCCTGCCGGACATGGGATGGAGCTGGAAATGGCCGCCGCTGAAGGTCTTTAGGGAGATAGGGATCGGCACAGCCGGCAGCTATCTGCTCATGCCAGACCGTGTAAGCCGACATGTAGGCGGAGCGGGCGGGGTGCACCCACCCCTCCCGAAACTCACAGGCTGACAGCGAGCCGCCATGTTGTCGTATCAAGGCATAGATGTTGTCGCGAATTCTGTGCACAGATCGAGGCGTGAACGCCACCTCAATTCGCCGAAGATATTCGGTGTCGGCAGACTTGCGTACGCTGTCCATATAGCCGATCTTCGCGAGCGTCGATACCCTGCGAAACATCATGGACGACGTGCACATGATTCTCGGATTGCGACCCGGCTTGGTGATAGTTAAGTGCTCGGTCACCTTCAGCGCATCCGAGACGGTTGCCATCAGTGTTTTGTCTTGAAGTAAGAGACGAACCTGCTCCTCAATACGCTTCGGATGCGACCAGTCATCTGAATCCTGGAAAGTGACAAAGTCGCCCGTGGCTGCATCTAGTGCGACATTGCGGGCCATGTAGGTGCCGACATTGACATCGAGTCGAATTAGCTTGACGCGCGCGTCCAGGGCGACACATTGATCCAGGATGGAATAGTACTCCGAGGGCGACCCATCATCGACGAGCAGGATCTCGAGGTTGCTCCACGACTGGTTGATAATCGACCGGACGGCCGTTAGGAGTTCTACACCGGGCCTGAAGGACGAAATCACGACAGAGACTTTGTCATCGTCATCAACGTTTCGCACAGCAGGGGTAATCAATTGGTCGAAGGGAACGGGCCCGCGATCTGGCAAAAATGTCGGGCGAGGGTCGGGAAAAAGATCGCGAAACGCCTGAGCCCAGTCCGCATGTGCGGCCACGTCTAAGCCTTCGTACGGCTTTGCTATGTCAACCTCGAGGTACGACCTGACTCGCTGAGGGACGTTGGCGTACGTGGCGAGAAGGTCCGAAGCACGAGGACTAAATCCGAGGTAGTAAGCGAGTTGGGCATGTACACCCTGATGAGCGGCTGGTATCAGCGCGTGGCCAAACTGCTCCAGCGCTAGGTCGTAGAGTGCAAGGCCGTCCGCGAGGTCCTCGGGCAAGATCTCCTGCAACGCAACAACCCGAGCCAGCTCCGCAAGCCAACGGACGTCCATCTCGGTCGGTCGGACATATTGATCCAGTGTGCCTGCTCGCACCGCTGCAAGCACGTCGAACATCGATGTCGTTCTCCGGGTAGCCGCGCGAGCGAAAAGCAAGCGCGCATCTCGTGAACCCGTCCGCAGAGCCGTGGCGAGCAGAGAACCCGGGGCACGTCGTTCGGCCACGGAAAGATAATCGTCGAGAAGCCGTGGAGGGTGTGACTGCGGTAGGGGCTGGCTAGACATTCATGACCCTCGTCGGTGCGTGGCGCTTGGCTCGGTCGGCAAGAAGCTCCATCTCATTGACAAACCGGCCCGACCATCTCCGCCAGAATCGCGCCATTTCGTTAACCAATGCGATATTGATGTGTCGATAGGTGTCTCCAAGAGCTTCGCCATTTCGGCTTCCCGCGTCCCCTGGTTTTCACGACCGGCAAACCTGCCGTAGAAATCGGCCGCAGCCTCGGTGCAGTTCTCGGTATGACCGCCGATCACCTTCGTGGTGTTTCGTCCTATAACCCTCAGTCCCGATCGGGTTGCTTCGCGAGCCAACGGGAGTCCGACGTAGCCAAGACCGATAATGACGGCAATGTCCGACATACTGCACCTCATTGAGTGTTCGCCTAGCGGCTCAGGGGAAGTCTGCGGGGTGAGTGGTCATCGATACGGCGAGATTCGACCGCTTCGGACATGCACGTTAGCGAAAATTCACATAAACCCTCACGCGACACTCCAGCAACTGCCGCTCAGTTTTGGCTTGTCGGCGTTTAGACTTCCGCTCGTCGACTCGTGCAGTGCTACCAATAGGCGCTACCAATGGCTTCGCGAACTGCCCGGGCTGACACTCTCTGCCACTTAGTTGCGACGCACGCAATATGGCTCGAGCACGATCGCATGCCCACTTGGGATGACCAGCGCGATTGCCACGTATGGACTGGACTGGCCGCTGCCTTTACCTGGTGCTCGCCCGTGCAATTTTCCGACCAGAAAGGCCTACAGCGAGGAACGACCGGTCAAATCAGACTCACCCAAGCAGCTCGGAAGATTCCAGCTCGTCCACAGCAATAACCAAAGAGAGCCTGCCGAGCAGTTCAAACGTCTGGAATGCCGGTTCAGGGTGGCACAGGGCAGTTTGCGGACAGTGCACCTGCCTGCGGTAGCGATATTGACCAATTAGGGTCGAGTCTGTGATCAGGATTTGCTTCGCCGGCCTCACCGGCTGGAGCGCGCGGCCGATCGTGGCTGCAATTGACGCGGCGGACGACCTGATGTTGACCTGCGGAGTCTCTCGGTCCGCGGCGGGGTGGACACTGGCCGAGGCCACAGCCACTCGAAGCGACGGGTCCATTTACAGCTCGGTATCGGAGGCACTGCGGTCCGCGGAGATCGACGTAGTGGTCGATTACACCAGCGCCACTGCAGTGAAGGAGAATGTGTGGACCGCGGTACAAGCGGGAGTGCACGTAGTTGTCGGCTCGAGCGGGCTCACCGCAGATGACTACGAGGAGCTCGACCGGCTCGCCCGCGACAGAGCCGTGGGCGTCGTAGCCGCCGGCAACTTCTCGGTCATGGCCGCCATCCTGCAACGAGCTGCCGCCCTTGCGGCCGAGCATCTAGACAACTGGGAGATCATCGACTACGCCAGTGCCGACAAGCCGGATGTACCCAGCGGCACCTCAGCGGAACTCGCCGAGATCCTAGCGAAGGTCCGCACACCAAGCTCAAACGCACCGCTGTCCCAGTTAAGCGGCCCGGTCGAGGCACGAGGTGCGGAGGTGGCCGGCACCCGGATCCACTCAGTGCGGCTACCCGGATTCGTGGTCTCCACCGAGATCATCTTCGGTGGAGCTGGAGAGCGGCTGATCATGCGCCACGACCCAGGCGACAGCCCGGATCCGTACGTGGGCGGTACGCTTCTCGCCATCCGGAAGGTGGCCGACGTGTCCGGTGTACGCCGTGGATTGAGCTCGCTACTTTTCGGCGAATCCGCCAACCGCTAAACGTGATCCGATCCCGCAGGACCGCCAAGTCGTTGCCCGTGGTCAGGGGGCCTCGTTTGCGTAACCTTCCTCACGAGCTCGGCGGATGAGGTCGGGACTCAACGGTCCCTCACCGACTGCCGCGTCGACCTCAACTTCGGCACCCGAGATGTGCTCGTGCATCCAAGGATCGGCGCTTTGCTCCGCCTCCCGACCGTGGTCGGAAAGATGCGCGTCTCCGATGACCCGCCGCCGCACCGCGTATACGACGAGAACCACCGCCCAGGCGAGCAGGCTGAGCAAGAGCTGGGAACGGGTGTCCGCCTTGAAAGCCATACCGATCAGGACGGCCACGATGGCGGCGGCGGTCAGCACTGTAAGCACCGGGTAGAGCCACATCTTCACCACAAGCCGTTCCGGCGGGACGGTGCGCCGCATCCGCAGCTGAGACAGGCAGATGAGCAGGTAGACGAACAAGATGATCGCGCCGGAAGAGTTGAGCAGGAAAAGGAAGACACGATCTGGCGAGACCGCCGCCGCGATGACACAGAGAAAACCGACCACCGTCGAGAAAAGAATCGCCCACATTGGGACGCCCTTCCGGTTGAGCGTGAGCAGCCGCTCCGGTGCTTCATTGCGGGCCGCAAGCACGAACAACATCCGTGAGGCCGTATAGAGCCCTGAATTAAGGCAAGACAGAACCGCCGTCAGAACGACGAAGTTCATGACCTCGGCAGCAAAGCCGATGTTCATCGCCTCGAACGCTGAAACGTAGGGGGACTCTCCGAGCTCGGCTGAGTTCCAAGGCAAGATCGTCGCGAGCAAGAAGATCGAGCCGACGAAGAACACAATGACCCGCAGCACCACCGAGTTCGTCGCCCTGACGATCGCCTTCTCCGGCTCGTCCGACTCTGCTGCCGCAATCGTGGCGATCTCGGCGCCGACCATCGAAAAGATCACGACCACGATGCCGGAGAACAGGGCACCTACCCCGTTCGGGAACAACCCACCATGCGCGGTGAGGTTGGAAAAGTCCATATCCTTGCCCGGCCACAGGCCAAG
Organism: Actinomycetota bacterium; assembly: GCA_046725775.1. Taxonomy (GTDB): domain Bacteria; phylum Actinomycetota; class Actinomycetes; order Propionibacteriales; family Propionibacteriaceae; genus Microlunatus. Next base: position 6,292 of record JBKOZG010000293.1, read on the forward strand.
GACGAACAACGTGCCGAGGACGATGAACAGCACGATGGTGACCACCTTTACGCCAGCGAACCAGTACTCGAACTCCCCATAGGAGCGGACCGAGTACAGGTTCGTCGCGGTCATCAGCACCATCAAGATCAAGGAGAGCAACCACAGGGGTAGAGGGACCCAACGCTGCAGAATGCCCGCCCCGGCGACCGCCTCAAAGCCCACGACGATCACCCAGAAGTACCAATAAAGCCACCCCACCGAGAAGCCAGCCCACCCGCCAAGGGACTGTCGAGCGTAGTCGGCGAAGGACCCAGTGGCCGGATTCGCGGCGGCCATCTCCCCAAGCATGCGCATCACCATGATGATGAGCACACCTGTGAGTGCATAAGTGATGAACGCCGCTGGCCCGACCTCAGCGATGACCGCGCCAGATCCGACGAAAAGGCCGGCGCCAATCACGCCGCCAATGGCGATCATGGCCAGGTGACGTTGCCTGAGACCCTTCCCGAGTTGATCTTCCGAACCATGAGCCATTGCTTCCTCCTGGCGGGGGCGATGTCATGTTGGGTTGCGCCTACTCGACACGCTACCGCGGATCAATTGCCCTGCTCTAGAGCGCTGTTCCCCCATATATCGGTGGCAAACGACTGAGCGCAGCGCCCATAGTGGCCTGTCAGTTAGCTGCTCGCTAAGCTGAACTTGGACGCCGCTGTTGGCGAAGGACCGCTAGAGCCAACTCATCCGCACGTGTGCCCCGCAGTCCAACGCCAACGAGGGCACGTGAGCATCGATCAGATGTCGTTGCACACTGCGTCGCGACAGAGCAGGAAACCCAAGACCTGTGATATCGACGCATGGGAGGCACGATGGTCAACCGAGTCTTGCTGTGGGCGACGAGCAACCCTCGCCTGCAGCATCAGATGACTGAAAATCCGATCGCTCGCCGAGTTTCGCATCGTTTCGTGGCCGGCGAACGCCTCGACGAGGCCCTTGAGGTGGCTGCCCAGCTGAACTCTGAGGGCATCGGCGCGATCCTGGACCTCTTGGGTGAGGGGGTGACAGATCTTGCCGGGGCCACCCATGCCGTCGAGCAGTACGAGGAGGCCACGGACGCGATTGCGGAGCGCGGTCTCGACGCCACAATCTCTATCAAGCTGTCGCAACTGGGGCAGACGGTTGATCGCAGCGCCTGCCTGACGAACCTGAACGAAATTCTTGATCATGCTCAGAGTGTCGGTGTCCGGGTCGAGATCGACATGGAGGAGAGCGGCCTGGTCTCCGACACGCTGGGCCTGTTCCGGGAGGCGGTGATCAAGCATCCGGAGACGAGGCTCGCCATCCAGGCTGCCCTCCGGCGGACTCCGCTTGACCTTGAGGCCATGGCATCGCTGAAGCCACGGATCAGGCTCGTCAAGGGCGCGTACGCCGAAC
>JBKOZG010000458.1:0-7089 GCA_046725775.1 Actinomycetota bacterium
GGTATGAGACGACGCTCGAACCGTAGCTCGGGAAACTGGATCAGCAAGGCGTTTCCCATGGTTTCTGCGCTGATTCCAGTGCTGTCAGAGAGGAAGAAGACTGGGACGGCACGCGGCTCGCCTGTCTGGATCCGCTTATCCTCCTCATCCATTACCTTCACCTCCGAAGATCGCATCACGCGAACTCAACAGCACCACAGGTGATGCCTCGAAGCCGCCGCGACACGAAGTGAGACTGACCACATGGGAATTCTGGCTGGTAGGTGCCTGCGCCACAGCTTCAGGTCGGCGGCAGGCCGTCGACCTCGAGCGCCTCTACGGACGGCAGTTCTGGCCGGGTAGCGGCAGGCTGGTCCAGATAGAACCAGCAAGTGGAGGCAACGTCATCGCTGCGCAGTCGGTAGCGCCCGTCCGGCCGCCAGCCGAGATCCTGGATGTCGACCCGCAGATCACGGGCAAAGATGACCGGGTCCATCAGATGCCAGCGGTAGAGCCCGAAGCGCTGCTGGCTGGCGTACAGCCCATCCGGCCGGAGCACCTGCGGCATCCCCAGGTAAGGCGTGCTGAACTCGGTGTATCCGCGGGGAGGGACGTCGAAGTTCCAGGCGCCACCGAAGTAGTCCTCGGTCCCGGTGCCAGCAATAGTCGGGAAATCCTGGTCGCCATCGATATAGAACTTGATCTCTCCCTCACCCCACCACCCGGGGGAGTTGACACCCCACGCGAGATAGGTGCCTACATAGTGTCCACGGCCGTCGATCCGGTCGAGGATCATATGCGTATCCCCCCGCTGCACCGGGCTGCTCCGCCGGAACTGAGCATGCAAGTAGCCCAACTCGCGGGTGTCCGCCCCAAGTTCGTAGGTGATCTGGTAGTAGACCATTGCCGTTCTGTCGGCGCGGTTTTCGATGCTGATCCGTGCGCTATCCGCGAACGGCATCGGCCAGTATGAGTTGAAACCCCCATTGGGGTTGACCGCAATCACCGCCGATGACACCTGGGCGAACCGGGCCCAGCCCTGGCAAAAGAAGTCGCCGATCGGGACCTCGATCGCCGGCTCATCGGACTCGTCCCACCATGCCCGCAAAATCAAGGTTCGCCAGTGGTCACGCTGGGTGGTCAACCAGATGTGGGTGATCACGCCCGACCCGCTGATGGTCGCTAGCGCAAACTCCGCACCAGCTTCGATGTTGACCGACGGGGAGATCTTCCAGCCGCTACCTATATCCCGAGCAGCATCCGCCCCGGTACCAATCGTCGCTCGGGCACCGCCACCCCGGGATCCGTCTGGGTTCTCTGCACTGATCGAACGCGTCTCGACTTCGCGCAGCCGACTGACCTCGTAGGGGCCCATGGGGCCACTGTCCCACAGGTAAGACGACCCGCCCGATGGGTTTCGGCTCCCTAGCCGAGTTCATCAGGCCTTGGTGCACCAGGCCAGCAACTTGTCGGCTGGCCAGGTGTTGATCACCCGAGCCGGATCCAGTCCCAGCTCCTCGGCGCGCTGACAGCCGTAGATCTGGAATTCGAGTTGGCCGGGTGCGTGGGCGTCGGTGTCGATGGAGAACAGACAATCCATCTCCTTTGCCATCTGCAAAAGCCTGGTCGGCGGGTCACGTCGCTCCGGACGGGAATTGACTTCGACCGCCACATTGAACGTGCGACACGCCTCGAACACGACCTCAGCGTCGAAGACCGACTGCGGCCGAAGGCCCCGTTCTCCCTGAATAAGCCGGCCCGTGCAGTGACCCAAGACGTTGGTTCGAGGATTCGCGATCCCACCGACCATCCGGTGCGTCATCGTCTCCGAGTCCGAGCGGAGTTTGGAGTGGACGCTCGACACGACGACATCAAGTTCAGCCAGCAGCTCGTCGTCTTGATCAAGGCCGCCGTCCTCAAGAATGTCGACCTCGATGCCGCGCAGACAGCGAAATGGCGCCATCACCTTGTTGAGATCGGCCACCACGGCCATTTGGTTGCGTAGCCGATCAGCACTCAACCCACGTGCTACCTGGAGCCGCGGTGAGTGATCGGTAATGGCGCAGTATTCGTGACCAAGCGCCTGTGCGGTGATCATCATCTCCTCGAGCGAGCTGCCACCGTCGGACCAGGACGAGTGACAATGCAGGTCACCTTTGATGGCTGCCCGCATATTCAACCCGCCCTCAACAAGGGGCTGCTTCTCCTCACGGAGCTTCTGCAGGTATTCGGGCACCTGCCCATCCATGGCCTGGGTGATCACCGTTGCGGTCTTGGGCCCAACCCCAGGCACCTTGGCCCAGCTGCGCTGTTGGTGATGATGAGTACGTTCCTCCTCAGACATCTGCGCGACGACATCTGCGGCGCCTCGGTAGGCACGCACCCGATAGGTATCGGCACGCGAGCGTTCCAGCAGATATCCGATCTCCCGCAGGGCCTGTGCTGGATTCACTCGGACCGGCTCCGCCGCGGACGCGGTTTGAGCTGAACGGTCGGCATCGGCGGCGCCTCCATCACCTTCTCAGAGCGGCTAACGATAGGTGGAAATCGCGGGTCCCGCCTATCCCAAGCCGACCGGAACTCCACGATCTCTTGATGGCTTCGTCCAATGAAGTTCCACCACATCACGATGTCCTCGGCGAACGGCTGGCCACCGAGCATGATCATCCGGCCGCCCTGCGCACTTCGGAGGTGAAGGTTAGGCCGGTTGACGCCGAGGTAGAGCAGCTGATCGACTCCGACGGTCGTCGACTCCACGACGACGTCGCCCGAAACCACAAAGGCGCCGTACTCGAATCCTTCCTGAATCTCGAGCACAAGATCGGCACCAGGATCGAGTTTCAGATCTGCGCCACAGAGCGGTGAGTACGCGAGCGCCGGCGATTGCGCACTGGCGACGTCACCGATCAGTACCTTTCCACGAACCCCAGGCCGAATCACATCTGGCAAGTCGGAGTAGCTCTCAAACGCCGGGGCGAGATCGCGCACTGAGTCCGGCAGCGCGACCCAGAGCTGTACGCCATGCAGCATTGGCGGCTTGTCCGGCTGGGAGATCTCACTGTGCACGATGCCGTGACCAGCAGTCATGATGTTGAGCTCGCCCGGCCGTACCGCCGCCCGGGAGCCGAGGCTATCGCGATGTTCAACCTCGCCGTCCAGCAGCCAGGTAACCGTCTGCAGGCCAGTGTGCGGATGTGCCCATACCTGCATGCCCGTTGAGCGGCTCACGTCCTCTGGTCCGTAATGATCAAGAAAGCACCAGGCGCCGATCATCCGGATCTGCTTGTCCGGTAGGGCGCGTGCCACCTCGGTGGTCTTACCCAGATACACCCGACGAGCGGTCAGCAACAGCTCCTCGGGCCCGCTGTCCAGCCGACTCGCGCACAGGTATTCCTGTGGCCGCAGATCAAGATCACTCACGTGCGGACTAGCCTCCGATCGCCCACGACCTGTCAAACTCTCAGCAGGCTATAGCGCGCTGAGACGCAGACAAGTCGGCACTACAGTCACCCTATGGCCGCGCGCACGCGAGAGATCAACAGGTCCCTGCTCCCGTCGGCCAAAACTCGAGCCAACATTGCGAAACGGCTCGCAGGCGTCACCGGCAAGATGACCACGGCCACCGTTGCAGAGATGGAGGCGCGGTTTCACTGGTTCCGCAGGCTGGACGCCGAGGACCGATCATGGATCACGCTCGTGGCTCAGGCTGGCATTGACGGCTTCGTACGGTGGTTCGCCGCTCCGGGTCCACAGGTGCCGAGTACCTCAGAGGTCTTCGGCTCGGCACCGCGAGAATTGGCGCGGAAGATCTCCCTCTACCAGACCGTCGAACTGGTGCGGACCACGATCGAGGTGGTCGAAAGCCAGATCGACGAGTTGATGCCGAAGGGCGATCGGCCCATTCTGCATGCGGCGATCGTCCAGTACAGCCGGGAGGTTGCCTTTTCGGCGGCCGAGATCTACGCGCGTGCTGCTGAGCTGCGAGGCGCCTGGGATGAGCGGCTAGAGGCTCTGGTCGTTGATGCCGTGTTACGTGGCGAGACCGACGAGACAGTGCTGTCACGTGCCTCGACCCTGGGTTGGCACTCAACCGGGGGCGTTGTCGTTGTCGTCGGGCCCGCCCCGCAACTGGAGCCGGCGCAGGCGTTGGAGTCGATCCGGCATATAGCAGCCATTGCCGGGAGCAACATGCTCGGCGCAGTACAGAGCGACAGGATGGTTGTCGTGCTGGGCGGCGACAGATTGAATTCTCCAGACCACGCCGCGGATGTCGTCCGCAAGTTCGTCACGATGTTTGGTCCAGGAGCGGTCGTCGTTGGACCAACCGTGGAGCACTTGATGGACGCAGCTACCAGCAGTCGGGAGGCGGTCTCGGCATACCGCGCCGCGGCTGGTTGGCCGGAGGCGCCGCGGCCGGTGACGTCTCATGAGCTGCTGCCGGAGCGGGCGCTGTCAGGCGACGGTCATGCTCGCCGCGCGCTGGCCCACGATATCTATGAGCCGTTGCAAGCGGCTGGCAGCGGTCTGCTGGAGACGCTGGTTACCTTCTTGGACCAGGGGCTCTCGGTGGAAGCAGCGGCGCGCGCATTGTTCGTCCATGCCAACACCGTGCGGTACCGACTGCGCCGAATCCATGAGGTCACCGGCTACAGCCCGACCGACCCGCGCGATGCGTACGCTCTGCGGCTGGCGGTAACTTTGGGCCGACTCTTCGCTCGCTCCTCGCGCCACGAAGAAGCGCGGGTTTGAGCCCGATCCCTTTCGCCAACAAAAACCTGTTGGGAAACAAAACTTGTAGGGAAGTGACAATTCGGCGTCCGAAGATTCGTTCCTACCCGATACGGCCTTTTCGTCGGGGCCAAGAAATAGTACAGATGTGCTTGCGATTGTGGCGCCTGGTCAGGGGGCGCAGACACCAGGCTTCCTCGGTCCGTGGTTGGACGAGCCCTCATTCTCTGACCGGCTCAACTGGCTCTCGGCAGTGTCAGGCCTCGATCTGAGGCATTACGGCACCGACGCCGACGCCGAAACCATCCGAGACACCGCGATCGCCCAGCCACTCCTGGTCGCGGCCGGCCTCCTTGTCGCGCTGGAACTTTTTCCGCATCCGGCGGACGCTTACCCGCTCGTTGGTGTCGTTGCGGGTCACTCGGTCGGAGAAATCACTGCGGCAGCAGGTGTCGGTGTGCTGTCTGCAGAACAGGCGATGGTCCTGGTACGCGAGCGTGGCCGTGCAATGGCGGAGGCTAGCGCCGCTACCCCAACTTCGATGACGGCCGTCATCGGCGGTGACCCTGAGGACGTCCTCGGAAGGCTCGCCGCCCATGGCTTGACGGCCGCCAACAACAATGGGAGCGGTCAGATCGTCGCTGCGGGCACCAAGGATCAGCTGGCCGCGTTGGTAGCCGATCCTCCAGCCCGCGCAAGGCTCATCGAGCTCAGCGTCGCGGGAGCGTTCCATACCACGCACATGGAGCCCGCCGTCGCCCGGCTCGAGGCTCTGGCCCGGGGCATCTCTACCCACGACCCTCGGACCCGCCTATTGTCAAACACCGATGGCCAAGTCGTGCACGACGGCCGCGAGGTACTCCGGCGACTGGTGGGCCAAGTCGCGACGCCGGTCCGCTGGGACCTTTGCATGACAGCCATGAGCGATCTTGGCGTCACCGGCCTGTTAGAGATGCCGCCAGCAGGTACCCTGACCGGCATCGCGAAGCGGAACCTCGAGGGCGTGGAGCTCTTCGCTCTCAACGCTCCGGATCAGCTGGAAGTGGCGATCGAGTTCGTTCAGAAGCACGGCGGTGCAGCAGCCGCGTCCCCGATAGCGAGCAATCCCACCTGGCGTCTGATCGTCTCACCCGGCAAGGGCCAGTTTGTACGCACCGAGGACATCGAGGCTGAGACGATCCTGCCAACCCACAGCACCGTTGGAATAGTCAAGAACCTCCGCGACGAAATGCCGGTGAGCGCGCCACACGGTGGCATTGTCGTCGAGTGGCTTGTCGAGGATGGGGATCCTGTTTCCCCTGGTCAGCCGCTGCTCCGACTGCACCCGACTGTCGAATCCGCAGACGCAACTGAGGTCACGCGATGATGCTCAAAGTCACACCCGGGGCCAAATACTCCGCCATCCTCGGAGTGGGTGGCTATCGGCCCCGTCGGGTGGTCGACAACGCTGAGATCTGCACGATGATCGATTCCACCGACGAGTGGATCCGCACCCGATCGGGGATCATCGAGCGCCGCTGGGCTTCCGATGATGAGAGCATCCAGATGATGTCGGTCGCCGCCGCTGGTAAGGCGCTTGACCGCGCTGGCATCGAAGCCGGCCAGATTGACACCGTTATCGTCTCCACCGTCACCCACCTCTACCAAACACCCGCAGTCGCCACCACAATCGCGAGCGAACTTGGAGCCAAGAGCGCCGCTGCCTTCGACATCTCGGCAGCCTGCGCCGGGTTTTGCTACGCCACAGCGATGGCCGACTCGTTTATTCGCACTGGCGCCTCGAAGTATGTGTTGATCATCGGCGTCGAGCGGCTCACCGACATGACCAACCGATCCGACCGATCCACCGCCTTCCTGTTTGCCGACGGTGCCGGTGCTGCGGTGATCGGCCCCAGTGACACCGTTGGCATCGGACCCGTGGTTTGGGGGTCTGATGGCGATCAAGCTCCGCTGATTCAACAGACCGAGCCCTGGGACGCCGCGCTGGCCTGGGACACGGAGTCGTATCGTTCCACCGACGGCGGGGCCAGTTGGCCGACGCTGAGGATGGAAGGCAATCCCGTCTTCAAGTGGGCCTCTTACACGATGGCGAAGACCGCCGCTGAGGCGCTCGACGCCGCCGGCGTACGTCCCGAGGACTTGGACGTCTTCGCGCCGCATCAGGCGAACATGCGGATCACCGACGCGATGTTCCGTGCCCTCAAACTGCCTGGCCGGGTCGTCGTCGCACGCGACATCGCCAGACAGGGCAATACCTCCGCCGCATCGATTCCGCTGGCCATCGAGGCTTTGCTGGAGTCCGGCGAGGCTCATAGCGGGCAGACCTGCCTGATCATTGGCTTCGGCGCCGGCCTGGTCTACGCCGGTCAGGTGATCATCCTG
>JBKOZG010000397.1:0-6511 GCA_046725775.1 Actinomycetota bacterium
CCGCTGAACCGGCCCGCCCGCGCCAGCTAGTAGTCGGTTGATGGCCGCGCTCGCGGCCGTTATCCGACCGCGTGCGAGCCATGACAAGGCCAAACCCGGCTGAGGCTCGTGGCCGAGCTCGGCTGACTTCCGGTACGCCGCCTCTGCCTCATCGAACCTGCCAAGAATGCGCAGCACATCACCCTGCTCCGCCAGCGCAAGCCCGGCAGGTGCCGGCGTACCTTCCTTCTCGTATCGGCGCTGCGCGCGCGCAAATTCAGCAAGCGCCTCGTCATATGCCCCGCGCAGCCGCATGATCTGGCCTCGATGGAGCGAGCACTGACCGGTGTACGGAACCAGCCCCGGCTGCGCATCGCACCATTTGGTCAAGGCGCTGGTCCAAGCGGCCGCGCGTGAGAAGTCGGACAGCTCCTGGCACGCCTCGATCATCGAGCAGTAGACCATCCCGGCAACGATGGGCGAGATCTCCGCAGCCGAGACTCCGACCATCGCCTCATCGAGCAAGGCCAGTCCTTCCGGCACTCGACCGGAATAGATCATCATCCTGCCCTGCATCACAAGCCCCATGGCGATTAGATCGTGTTCGGTGAAGCGGCGACCCGTCTGGACAACACGAGCGGCCGTCTCGCTGGCCCTGGCAAAATCCCCGCGATCGAGATGCTGAAAGAACTCGTGGCTAAGGAGGTATCCACGTTCGACAACATCTTGGGTCTCGTTCTCGAGAAGCCGTTGCGCTCGGGCGATCCAGCCGCCAGCGACCGCCGGCTCCCCTCGGAGGTTCAGCACCAGGCCAAGCCAGAAGGCGAATCGCACGGCTCCAAGCGAGTCCCCGCTCCGGATCTTGTCTTGATATCCGGCTTGTAGGGCACGGATGGCTTCGTCGACATCGCCCACCAGATAGGCAGACGTCGCCAGCGCCATGGAGTCCTCCGGACCAAGGTCGCCAATGCCCCGCAGCCGATCAAACGCGAGGACCCAGTCGCGACGCTCGTACGCCTCGCGAGCCTCTAACAACTCGTCGACGGTCTTGTCCTGCCCGACGGCCATTGCGCAGCCTCCAGCTCAGAGGTTACGCGATATGAGCGCCATACATAGCGCGCTACGGGCTCAGGCTGCGAGTGCCAATGACCTGCCGACTCCGGCCTTGATCTGCTCTGCGACATAGGCGGCATCTCTGCCAACTCCTGGCAGCACCGTTGAGGCTGCCGCGTACTGGAACGCGAGCCCGCAGAAGAACAAGCCCGGAGCGGCCGACACCACGCCGCGCATCTCGCGCGGCCAACCGTCGGCCCCGAAAATGGGCAGATCGATCCAGTCGAACACCTGGCGGAAGCCGGTGCACCAGACCACATTCGCCACGTCGAGCGCTCCGACGCCGTCGACCACCGGTCGTCCGTCGTGAGTGCCAGTCACCCGCCCCAGGATTCGGTCCACACCGCGTGCTAGCAGGTCGGATCGCTTCATCCGCAACATCGGTAGGCCGCGGAACCGGACCTCGTCCATCGCTTTGCGGCCCATGGGCGTCCGCCGTGTGATCACGTGCTTGGCGAAAAATCCAATGGCCGGCAACACCACCCGCCCACTCCAATGGTCGAGCCGTACCGGCACCTGACCGGGGTCGCGACCGGCCAGGACCGTCGGATGGGTGGATGCAACCTCGAACGCGATGTCGGTGCCGGAGTGTGAAGCGCCAACCACGAGCACCGAACCAGGCTTCAGCTGCGCAGGGTTGCGGTACTCGCTGGAGTGCAGCTGTCGAATCGAAGGGTCGAGATCTAATGCGAAGTCAGGAATGCTCGGGGTGCGGCCGAAGGTCCCCGTCGCCACCACGACATTCTCGGCAACGATGCTGTCAGCTCCGAGCCGGAGCACGTACTTCCCATCGATAGCCTGCAGCCGGTCGACACGTGCGAGTGTTCGCACCGGGAGGGAAAACCGTTCGGCGTACGCTGCCAGGTATTCGGCGACCTCGTCCTTGGTCGGGAAGGACCATCGCGGACCAGGGAACGGTAGCCCTGGCAGACCGTTGGCGGCTGCCGGGGTGTAGAGGCGCAGCGAGTCCCAGTGGGCGCGCCAGTTGTCGCCGACGCGCACGTTGAGGTCGAGGATCAGGCAGGAGCGTCCTCGGCGCTGCAGCTGATACGCGGTCGCTAGGCCGGCCTGGCCGGCCCCGATGATCGCTGTCTCGATGTGTTCGATGGTCATGAAAACCTCCGGTAGAAGATGGAACGCCGTCTGACCGAGGCGCGCGGCTGGCGTAGCGCAGATGCCAGATGAGCATCAGTCCCGATGTGACGACATAGAACGTGTGCAGGACCCAGATCGGGCCGGGCGGCAGGTGCACAACGTAGATGCTGTGCACGGCATTGCCGACGTTAGCCAGTACGATGTTTCCCCGACTGTAGGAGTTGAGCTCCTTGGTGCGCGCCGCCTTGATCAACATGGGCACCGTGCTCACAGCGAAGAGCACGGTTGAGACCGATCCCGCAAGAACCGCCACACTTGCCATGTCGGCGACGCTACGGAGAAGCTGCCGCGACGCGCGTCGGTTCCGTTACCCATCTTGCAGAAACGCGTGATGGGTGAATTCCCGTACGCGCAGCCGCGATGCTGGCCACGCCGCCGAACCCGACTCCACTCAGCTACTTGGACGCTGCGGCAGCTGCAGAGGCTGCGGAGTCCACGTAAGTGATGCGGAATGAACCGCTGAGGGCGAGTTTCACTGAGCTCCAGTCTCTATGTAAGGCTTGGCAAGATGACCGAAGCTCAGCGAGTACGCCGGGTGGTCTCGACCGTGCTTCCGACAGCGCACGGCACCTTCCAGGTTCACGGGTACACGGTCGAGCCGGGCCGAGAACACGTAGCCCTGGTGCTGGGTGATCTCGACCGCGCCGGGAGCAATGGCCATGTGCCATTGGTTCGGGTCCACCCCGAGTGCCTTACCGGCGACGCCTTCGGATCCTGGCGCTGTGACTGCGGCGAGCAGCTCGAGGCCGCGATGCGGGAGATCGGCAGCGAGGGCCTCGGTGTGATCATCTATCTGCGCGGCCACGAGGGACGTGGCATCGGCCTGCACGCCAAGCTGCACGCGTACGCGCTGCAGGATGCGGGCCTGGACACGGTTGACGCGAACCTGCGACTGGGGTTGCCGGTCGACGCCCGTGATTACAACGTAGCCGCGGCCATCCTTCGTGATCTTGGATTAGGTCGGATTCGACTCCTGTCGGGAAACCCCAAGAAGAGCTCTCGGCTGACTGATCTTGGCATTGAGGTTACTGCGAGGCTTCCGCTATTGGTCACCCAGCGCGCCGAGAATGCCCATTACCTGGCGACGAAGCACAACCGGATGGGTCATGACAGCACCCGCAACCTCCCCGATGTATGGAGCGAGCTGTTGCAAGGCCGGGTGCCAAACCGAGCCGCCGCTGGAACTGAAGCGCTGCTGCTCGATCGGTACGGGTCACTGGTCGCTGCCGGATTGACGATCACCATCGCCCAGCTGGCTCAAAGCGTCGACGGCTTCATCGCCTCGAGGACTGGCGACGCAAATTACGTATCTGGCGCCGAAGACCGGGAGCACTTGCACCGGCTGCGGGCACTGGTGGATGCCGTCGTCGTCGGCGCCCAGACCGTTACTGCCGATGATCCTCAGCTGACGACACGTACGGTGCAGGGGCCGTCGCCGGTCCGCGTGATCATCGATCCCAGGGGCCGGATCCCCTGGGATGCCCGGGTGCTGATTGACGGCCACGCCAAAACCCTTTGGTGCGTGGCTGCGGGGGTTGGAACGCCGACGGAGCTGGCGAGCCATATCGAAGTTGTCACTCTCCCGATTGAGGCAGGGCGGTTTGAGCCCGCAGCTGTGCTGACGATGCTGCGGGCACGCGGTCTGGGCCGTGTGCTCGTTGAGGGCGGCGGCAGGACCGTCTCAGGCTTCCTGGCCGCCGGTGTGCTCGATCGGCTCTATCTGACGACCGCTCCGATCCTGGTTGGCGACGGGATTCCCGGCGTACGGTTCGCCGGCGCTGATCTGCTCGCGAATGCCCTCACCGCTTCCGTTCGGCGATTCAGCCTGGGCCGTGATCACTGCACCGTGTTCGACTTCGCGGCAGCTCGGCAATCCCGGCGATCCGCCGGGCAGGGCCAAGATGTCGCGATGCCCAATCTCCATCCGGAGGACCCCGAGCTCGAGCTGGGAGCGTCGTAGCTCGAACCAGGCCTTTGCTACAGGAGCCAGAGTGGGCTCCTGGGCCACCGCGGCATCGAGCCGCTCCCGAAGAAGCTGCTCCACAAACGCCGAATCGCTGGATGCCGTCAACCGCCACGGAGTCTCCTGGATGCGTACCGTGAAGCCACCCGTGCCCAAGGTGTCGACTGCCACAGTGATGGCGTCTGGACCAGCCCGGCCGGCGCGCCGTTGATGATCATTGAACGCATCCAGCAAACGTTGATCATTCGGGTCGATCGGACGAATGCTCTGGGCACCGGTGACGCTGAGGCTGAATAGGGCTGGCACCCGGTTGTCGATCACGGCTCGGCACACAGCGTCGAGGTGACCGGCTGTCAGGACATCCAGCAGGGCCGAGCAGGCGACCAGGCGATGATCACTGGTGCCGTCGGCAAGGAGCCGCTCCAGTGCCTCGACGCTTCCGTCGATGATCATCGTGCCGTGAGGCAACGGCAGTGATCGACTAATGGTCGGGTCATGATCAAGATGGATCCAGCGCTGCTGGAAGGGAAGGCGGGGCGCCACCCACCGCTGGTTAGCACCGGTCCCGGCACCGAGATCGATGATCTCCAGGACGCGACCTCGGAGACCACGGGTGTCAGTCAGATAATTGATCAGCTCGGGGAGGAGGGTGCTGACCGTGGTGGCGCGCGCCGCAGTGTCGGCGGCGGCGCGGGCGGCAAGCCAGCTCGGGTCAACGGTGATTCCGGCGGGCGATTCAGATAGGCCACCACCGCCTCTGCCGTCTGCTGCCATCCGGGCAGCGTATCTCGCCGAGCGAGCGCCGCCTGCCGCCATGAGCGACGCAGCACCGGTTCGGTGAGCCAGCTGCGCAGCACCGCCGCCAGGCTCTCCGGGTCGGCAGCCGGGACGGCCGTGCCGGGTGTCTCGGTGCTGTCCGGGCTAGCCCCCTCCTGCAATGCCTCGACTGCACCGGTGCCGACGGACACAACTGCGGGGATTCCGCGAGCCAGCGCCTCGGTGACAACCAGCCCGTAGGTCTCAACGCGAGACGTCAGCACCAACAGGTCGGCGACAGCCCACTTCTGATCCAGCGCCTGGCCGACAAGTACCCCGGGCACCATGATCCGCTCTGCCAACCCTGCCGCAGCGATCTCGGTCCGCACTTGAGCTGCGTAGCCTGGATCAGCGCGGTCGGAGCCGATCAGGTCCGCTGTCCAAGCAAGCCCAGCGAGCTGCGCCAGCGCGCGGATTAGCGTGAGCTGGTCCTTGGTCGGCGTTAGCGAAGCAAGGCCGACCAAGCGCGGAGGTCCGGAATCCTGACTGCCCCGTGCCGCGGGCGCGGGCGTGACTCCCGGCACCGCCACCCCGACATCGCCCCGACCGTACCGACTACTCAGCTCGGCCGCGGCCCAGCGGCTTGAGCACAGCACGCCCGACGCGACATGCACCGCTCGCGACTCCAGCAGGGCGTAGCGCTGGCGTCGTGCCGACCCAATGCCGAACTCGTCACTCAGCGGCAGATGAACCACGATGGTGACAGAGTGGCCGGCCTCGACCGCCGCGGCTACGACGTCTGGTGAGCCGCAGGCCACGATTCCGTCAACCAAACAGGCCGGGGTTGACCGCAAGGCTCGCGCGAGCGCGAGATGGGTGGAGGCGTCCCCGTCCGGCCAGGGCCCAGCGAGTTCCTGCAGCCGGATGTCGATGCCGAGCGTACGCAATTCGGCGATGAGTGCCCGGTTGTACACATTGCCACCGGTTGGGTCCTTCCGATCCCAGGTGACGAAGCCCAGCGGCGTGCTGCCGGCCGTAGGCATCTCAATCGAAAGTCTTCGAATACCCCGCCCAAGCATCGGGATGCTCCCGCAACGTCACATCCAACTTGGCGAGGCCACGGTCGGCAAGCGATGTCGCGACTCGCTCCGCGATGAGCCGCGCCACAGCCTCCGTGGTGGTGAGTGTGCCGACAAGCTCCGAATGCACATCGAGGTTGCCGTAATTGAGGTCACTCAACGCATGACTCAGCACGTCGGCAGCCTCGCCTATATCAATCACGATCGATTCGGCGTTGAGCGTCTCGCGCCACAGCGTCAACTCGACCACGTATGTGGCGCCGTGCAGGTTCTGCGCCGGCCCGAACGACGGGTGTGGCAGGCTATGGGCGATCATCATGTGATCACGAACTGTCAGGTGGAACAAGATCAGGCCTCCTCATCGCCTGGGTAGTCGATCACTTGGCACAGTGTCTCTGTCCCATTGCTGAAGATCGACTCCATAGTCTGAGGTAACGCTGCAAACGGTACGTGGCCAGTGATGAAC
>JBKOZG010000267.1:0-6082 GCA_046725775.1 Actinomycetota bacterium
GAGTAACCCCCGACCAAGCTCTAAGCAGCTCAGGAAATACCTAGCGAGATGCGGTCACGCTCGTGACAGCAATCACGTTCGCGTTTGAGGTCGTTGTGCCGTCGTTGATCGGTATCGCGCTCTTCGGCGATGCCGTCGCCCCTTGGCCGCATGCCCATTGCGACAGCTGGATTGGTGCTTGCCATTGGCGGGACGGTGTCACTCAGCCGCTTCGCCGAGTGACCTGGCAGGTGGAGAGTCAGGCTCGGTTGCCACGGCGACGAGCGCCCCGCCGCTCAGCCGGTACACGGTCCACTCGTCCAGTGCAACCGCCCCGAGGCTGCGGTAGAAGTCGATGGCGGGTTGGTTCCAATCGAGAACGGCCCACTCCAGCCTTGCGTATCCCCGGTCAACTGCAAGTCCGGCCAGAGACGACAGCAACGCCTTGCCGAGCCCCGAGCCGCGGTACTCGGGCATTACATAGAGGTCCTCCAGATAGATGCCGTGAACTCCTTCCCACGTGGAGAAGTTGCGAAAGTAGAGGGCGAAGCCGACCACCTGCTTGTCACTCTCGGCCACTAAGGCGTACGCCGCAGGCTGCAGCCCAAACAGCGCGACCCGGAGCTGTTCGGTCGTTGTCTTGACCTCGTGGGCAGCCCGTTCGTAACTGGCCAGCTCGACGATCAGCTGGCGGATCTGGTCAAGGTCAGATTCCCGGGCTTCGCGTACGCAAGGATGCATCGACCCATCTTCACAGGAAAGCCGGGTCGGCATGCCCCACATGTAATGCGCCAGCCAGCTGGAGGCTGGCGCTACGCCCGATCAGCCCACTGATTTGGCTGCACTTTGGGCCGCCGGTACAGTGTTGGCTGCCGAAGACCGCTGGTTGGTTGTACCCACAGAGTCCAGCCCGAAGTGTCCGAACGAGATCAACGGACGGCCCGCGCAGGTGAGTTGAGAGTTGATGGAAGACGCCAGCCTTCCGGTTGCCCTTTGCCGCCGTGCGCGCAAAGGGCCTTCTTGTTTCGACGGCCGGCCAGCCCTTCGGAAGCGCTGCAGACGTAGCGCGTGAGGAAGTGGAGGAACGATGGCGAGGTCGGACAAGGTTGCCACTGTCGCTGAGCTGACCAATAAGTTCTCCAGCTCGGCCGGGGTGGTATTGACCGAGTACCGCGGACTGTCGGTGAAGGCGCTTATGCAGCTGCGCCGTTCGCTCGGTGATGATGCCAGCTACGCCGTTTCGAAGAACACGCTAACCACGATTGCTGCTCGTGATGCTGGTCTGGACGCGATCGAGGAGCAGCTCGTCGGCCCGACCGCGATCGCCTTCATCAGCGGCGATCCGGTTGTGGTGGCCAAAGGCCTGCGTGATTTCGCGCGTACCAATCCGCAGCTGGTGATCAAGGCGGGGGTACTGGACGGAAAGTTCATGACCCCGGACGACGTCAGGAAACTGGCCGATCTGGAATCGCGCGAGGTCCTGCTCGCCAAGGTAGCCGGCGCTCTGCAGGGTGTGCTGCAGCAGGCCATCTCGCTGGTGTCTGCCCCGCTCACTCAGGCTGCTCGATTGTTCGCAGCCTTGGAGCAGGCTGCAGGCGAAGATCCGTCACTGCTCGCAGCCGCGCCGGAGGCAACTTCTGAGCCGTCGAACGAGGAGCTAGCGGCCGAGGTGACCTCCGAACCGACGAACGAACAACTTGCTGCCGAGCCGACTCAGGAGCAGGTGAACGAAGAACTTGCCGCTGAGGCGGCACAACCCGCAGCGTCGGCTGCAGCTGAAGCGGGTACCGCGCCCGCGGCAGATCCACTGGCAGCACCCGCTGCGGAAGACAAATAGGAAGGACGCCCAATCATGGCGAAGCTCAGCACCACAGAGCTCCTTGACGCCTTCAAGGAGCTGACCTTGATCGAGCTCAGCGAGTTCATCAAGGAATTCGAGACAACCTTCGGCGTAACCGCTGCTGCTCCGGTTGCTGCTGCCGCCGCAGCACCGGCCGCAGCTGGTGGAGATACCGGTGCAGTGGAGGAAGAGGGCAGCGACGAAGTCGACCTCATCCTCGAGGCAGCCGGCGAAAAGAAGATCCAAGTCATCAAGGAGGTGCGTTCACTCACCAGTCTTGGGCTCAAAGAGGCCAAGGACCTGGTCGAAGCTGCACCGAAGCCGGTGCTGGAGAAGGTCAACAAAGAGACCGCCGACAAGGCTCGCGAGGCTCTTGAGGCTGCCGGGGCCACCGTCTCCTACAAGTAAGCAAGCTGGGTCGTTGGTTGCCGGCCAAGCTGGATCAGCGCACGGACTCGAGCGGAAACTTCACCCCGGTGAGCTCTTCGGAGAGGGTCCAAAGCCGCTTCGCCATCTCTACGTCGGACGCGGCGGCGGTGCGGCCCACGAGCGCCGGATATCCACGTTGCTCCCACAAACCATCGGGGCCGACATAACTGGCTCCAGGGAGATCTTGGCTGGCTGCGAACAAGATGGGTCGTGCTCCGGCCTCGTCGGTCTGTGCGAATAGCCGGTTACTGATTGCCATCATCCGGTCCTGCACTCGACTCTCACTGCGGAACTGAAGATTTGTAGCCGCATAGCCCGGGTGTGCGGCGATCGCTCGCACCGCCGAGCCGGCTGCGGTCAGCTGGCGCTGGAGCTCAAGTGTGAACAGCAGGTTCGCGACCTTCGACTGCTGGTATGCATACCAAGGCCGGTACTTTCGGCTTTGCCAGTTGAGGTCGTTAAGCGAAATCGCGCCGCCGCGGTGCGCGTTGGAGGCTACGGTCACCACTCGATCGGTCACGTGCGGGAGCAGCAGGTTGGTGAGCGCGAAGTGGCCGAGGTGGTTGGTGCCGATCTGCGATTCGAAGCCGTCGGCGGTGCGTCTTTCGGGTGTCCTCATCACCCCAGCGTTGTTGATCAACACGGCGAGCTCACCATGCCAACTGTCCGCAAAAGCGCGCACCGAGCCAAGGTCGGCAAGATCGAGCTGGCGAACCTCACAGTCGCCGGGAATGGACTTTGTGGCCGCTTCGCCCTTGGCAAGGTCGCGTACGGCGAGCACGACCCGAGCACCGGCCTCCGCCAGTGCCCGGGCGATCGGGAGCCCAATCCCGCTATTGGCACCGGTCACTATGACATTGCCTCCCTGCTGCGATGGCAGGTCAGCCGATGTCCATTCAGTTGAGGTCATGATCTTGAAATGTAGCGGCAGAACGACAAAAGTGGCCACGTACGACTCGATCTTTTGTGAGATCTGTTTTCCGTGACCACTTTCGGGGGGAGGGACTCAAGCTTGATGCGGCCGGATCATGGATCCCTGATTTCGAAGCCTTCGATGGCGGTGACGGGCACGCAGATCACCGAAGTCTGCACGTCAGGTGGCCACTCCTCCAGGAATGCCGTCCGGTCGATCAGCGGCCCTTGACGGTTTCCGGCCAAAGCCGCCTTACCCGTTACCACTACGGTCTCGCGGTGAGCTGCGGGTGTGCCGCCATCGACGTCGAGGCTGACCTCAGAGCCCGGCGCGTAGTGAACGATGTCGTTATAGTCAGGCAGCCGGAGCAAAATCTGATCTTCGGCGACTGCGTAAGAGACGACGACCGAGCGAGGACCCTTGCCTGATCGGTATCCCAGTCGCCCCTCATGATGGCTGCAAAGCCAGGCCCTGCACTCATGTGGCGAGAGCCGGCGCGTCCGCTCACCTGGCGAAACGCGACCGCCAAAAGTCGGCATGGTCAACTCCTCGGTTTCGAGTGCCTTCGTCTTCGATTGTGCGACTGATCAACCGCGTTGTGGAAGGGGCCAGGTCCCAAAGTATGAGGACTATAGTCCCTTTCTGCAACAGGAAATTGTGACGCAACGAGTTGCGACGCAAACGATTGGCATCAAGGGCCCTGCAATCTTGGTGCCGGGGTGGTTTCAGGAAGACCGTGCGCTGCAATTCGGCCGGTTATCCGGTGGGGAATGATCTGGATGAACACGTTCCTGACACCTGAGGCCCATGGAACGACACCGCCCACTGTCCACATGCGTACCAGCTGGTCTGGCTCGGCGACGCCCTGCGCGCGGCCCTGCACTACCACGCTCCATCCCTGCCGGCTCTGTTGATCGAGTTCATCGATTTCCAGCGCGACATCGGTTGGGCGGATCAGCTCTGACAGCACCCCGTACGGAGAAGTCCGGAAGATGATCGTTCCGTCATGGCAGGCGTAGGTGACCGGAAGGATTTGGGGACCATCGGCGGCTTGCCAGGCGATCCGAGCAATGTTTTGACTCTCTAGCAACTCCTGGCAGCGTGTCGGACTAAGCGGCCTGAACTGATCGGTCGAGTCCGCGCCGCTGAATCCCTGTTGCGCCATCATTGTGGCGTTTCGGCGGTCGCGGGATCGAGTTGGCGGGCGATGTCGGAAGCCCAGGCACGGATGCGGTCCCAGTCCCGGAAGTCGCCGGAGAGTGGTCCCTCGGCGGCCATCCACCGGCCCACTGGACCGATGGCATGCGCTTCGTCCAGGCGGCCGCCGAAAGTAACTGGGCCAGACAGTCCGAGGGGACCGATCACCCGCTTCACGGCCTTCGGCGCCTGGACCTGCTCCTCCTGCGCTCCTTCTCCACACGGGCCGCTGTGGAATAGCCATGTTCTGTGGCGGTCGAGATTCTGTCTGTTTCGTTTGAGGTATTTGGTCGCTGCCTTGAGCCAGCGTCGGGTATAGATCGCACTGCCGATGATCACCCCGTCGAATCCGGTCGGGCTCACGTTCTCCGCACAGGGAGCGACGGTGACCTGCATGCCAAAGGTCTCCTCGAGCACACGCCCGATCGCCTCGGCGATCTCCTGCGTTGAGCCCATCTTGCTCGCGTAGGTCACGAGCACCCGCGTGCGCCCTGCCATCGCGCTTCCTCCTCGGGACTGAGATCGATGCACTCTTAAGTCAATGCGCCCCGATGCGAGAAGGGGAGGGTCGAAGGTCCCAAGCCTTCAGAAGGAATTTCCGGAACTGCATGAGTTGTGCCGCCCCAAATGGCGAGTGCCCAGTGCGTCGGATATTGCCCCTTGTCGCGCGGGCAGCGAAGAGTATGATCTCTCCCAAGGCAGTCCTCGATTTGACTGCTCTGTTTTGTGCTGCGCTCGGTCCCTTGACTAGAGCCGCTTCAACGTCTATATTTGGGGTTTGCCCTCGCCATCTGTCGACCCGTTTCGCTTTGACACGGGTCGTTCAGCATGCGTAGAAGCACTTTGCTCCTCCACTGAGAGCCTTCGGAAGGACACAGGAGTTGGCCGCCTCGCGCACAGCCTCGAAGACCAAAGTTATATCCCCTACCGGCCGCATCTCGTTCGCGAAGATCGCCGAACCCATGGAAGTCCCCGATCTGCTCGACCTGCAGATCGATTCATTTGACTGGCTCATCGGCAGCGAGGCTTGGCGCGCGCGCGTCGAGACCGCGTTGGATCAGGGCCGCACAGACATCAACACCAAGTCCGGCCTCGAGGAGATCTTTGAGGAGATCTCTCCAATCGAGGACTTCTCGGGCACCATGTCGCTCTCCTTCCGGGATCACCGGTTCGAGCCGCCCAAGAACACCGTTGACGAATGCAAGGAGCGTGACGTCACCTACGCCGCCCCGCTCTTCGTCACCGCCGAGTTCATGAACAACGAGACCGGTGAGATCAAGAGCCAGACCGTCTTCATGGGCGACTTCCCCTTGATGACCGATAAGGGCACCTTCGTCATCAACGGCACGGAACGGGTCGTTGTCTCACAACTGGTGCGCTCACCCGGCGTCTACTTCGAGCAGACCACCGACAAGACCTCCGACAAGGACATCTTCACCTGCAAGATCATCCCGTCGCGAGGTGCCTGGCTCGAGTTCGAAATCGACAAGCGTGACATGGTCGGCGTCCGACTTGACCGCAAGCGCAAGCAAAACGTGACCGTGCTGCTGAAGGCGCTCGGCTGGACGGATGCGCAGATCCTGGACCAGTTCGGCAAGTACGAGTCGATGCGGCTCACCCTGGAGAAGGACCACACCACCACCCAAGATGAGGCGCTGCTGGATATCTATCGCAAGCTGCGTCCCGGGGAGCCGCCAACCCGCGAAGCCGCCCAAGCACTGCTG
>JBKOZG010000408.1:0-5863 GCA_046725775.1 Actinomycetota bacterium
AAGCTGGACTTCCTGCGCCGCCAAGTCCTGATGAGCCGCAACATCAGCGGCGGACCGCTGATCTCAGTCTTCATGGGTGGACTGAACTACCAGATCGAGCACCACCTGTTCCCCTCCATGGCGCGCCCTTACCTACGCAAAGCGCAGCCGCTCGTCGCCGCCTACTGCGCAGCCCAAGGCGTCCCCTACACCCGCACCACGCTCTGGCAGTCCTACCGCATCGTCATCGGCTACCTCAACAGCGTTGGACTCCGCGGCAAAGACCCGTTCCTCTGCCCACTGGTCGCACAGCGCCGCGCCCTCTAACCCTGCCTACAGTGCGGGAATCGGGTACCACGCGGGCCAAGGTTTTCGTGAGCCCTCGCTTCGGTTACGGAGCGACGACAGTCATCGGGTCATGTTGAAGAGCGTGCCGGCGTACCGCCCCCGTATTCTTCAGCTGCTCTGGTGCCGCTTGAGTGGGATCACCGGGCCGCCTGGCACGCTATGCGGATTGCCGCCATGCCCCCAACGTCAAACCGGCTGCGACGATCCTCAATGAGTCCGAAGATCAACATCGGGCCGGGCTGTTGACGCATTGGGACGATGACGGCGGAACGGATCGCACTTCCTAGCGTGCGCCGGAACCCTGTAGGCGCGGCTCACGACCAATGTTTGGGCACAGATGTTAGCGCGGGTGTTTGGGCACAGGGGTTAGCACGGGCCGCTTCGCGGTAAGTCCGGAGCCGTGTGGGGTCCGCCGAATGCCCCTGCCGAGCCATGGCGCGAAGTATCGTCGAGCCCATTCGACGTCCGCGGCGAGCTGTTCACGAGTCCGCAACCGGGGCCTCGCCTCAGGGAATGGCTCGGCCCACGACTCGTGGGCGCCCTGAATGCCGAGCCGCCAGGCCATGGCGGCCGCCACGCGCTGGTGGCCAAGTTCGTTGCCGTGCAACCGAGAACAGGCGGGGGTCCTGGATGATCGGGTAGTGCTGGAAGTCCATGACGAGCACGCCGTACCGCTCGGCCTCCTCTCGGATGATGTCGTTGAAATGGAACATCCGATTGCGGAGTCGCCCGCCGAAGGGGTTTATCGAGGACGGATCGGGCATGGTGAAGGTCACCACCGTGCAGTCCCGCGACCGCGCCTCGCCGAAGATCGCGGCCAGGTCGGCTCGGATCCCGACAAAGTCGCAAGTGACCGACAGCAAGTCGTTGGCCCCGCCGAAGACCGAGAATAGATCGGGCTGCATCCTCATCGCCGTGGCGAACTGTGTAGTCCGGATCTCGCGGAGGTGCAGGCTGCGCACGCCCAAGTTGGCATAGCCCAGCGGCTCGGCCTGAGTATTGGCGATGATCTCGGCCTGCCGGTCCGCCCAGCCGCGGTAGCCGCCCTCGCCGTCGGGATCCTCGAGCCCATCGGTACTCGAGTCGCCAATCGCCACATAACGGCTGAAAGTCCTCACCCACCGATTCTGCGCGCTGAGCAAGACCTCCGGAAAGCGGCATGGATTCGCACAGAAGATTGAGGCGGTGCCGGACGCCAGCGCGGGAACGCGCGTCGATCCAGGTGAATCCCAGTACCGCTGCATGCCCGCCGCAAGAAGTTTGCCAGTCGTAGCGGTCTTACGGTCGAAAGGCATGCGCGGCTGCGAGAGGAACCGATGATGACGAGCACCGAGAAGCCGGCCGCCTGCCGCGCGGCCGAGGGGTTCCCCTACACCCAACCACGCTGCGGCAGGCGTACCGCACAATCATCGGCTATTTCAAACCGTCGGCTTGAAGAGCAATGACCCACCCCTTCCTCTGCTCGCTAGTCGCTCAACGTCGCACCCTCTGACGGCGCTGGCCGGCGTCAGCCTGGAGTGAGAACCACCTTGCCGATGTTGCGCCGTTCGGCGAGGAAGCGGTGGGCATCGCCGGCCCTGCTGAAGGGGAAGACCTTGGCAACAACGGGCGCCAACTTTCCAGCCTCCAGGTCGGTCAGGAGCGGCGCGGTGATCCTGTGCATGTCGCCCTCCCGGCGCCACCAGCTGAGCAGATGCAGAGTGAACACTCCACGGTTCTGGTTCAGTAGCCGGCCGGGGTTCCACCAGGGCATGGTCGAGGTTGGCAGCCGGAGCAAGCTGGTCACGGCGGAGCGAAGGTTGCGGCCGTCTTCGTTGACGGCGTCGGAAAGGCCGTAGATGATCAGTCGCCCGCCCGGCCGCAAGATCCGGTAGTCCTTGCGAAACGAGGCGGGTCCCATCGCATCCATCACCACGTCTACCCCTTCCCCATCGGTGAGCCTCCGAACCTCGGCCTGGAAGTCCTGGCTGCGATAGTCGATCCGATGATGCACACCCTGCGCCGAAATGGCAAAGTGCTTGGCCGCCGATGCAGTACCGAAGATCTCCGCGCCGACGTTGCGGGCGACCTGCGTCGCGGCAATCCCCACGCCACCAGCGGCTGAATGAATCAACACCCGGTGCCGCTCCCGAAGGCCGCCCATGATCATCAGCGCCGCATACGCGGTCCCGTAGCTGACACAAAAAGCCGCACCCTCCTCGAAGCTGAGATGGTCCGGCATCGGCAGAACATCCCTCGCCCGGGCGGTCGCGACTTCCGCTTGACCACCAAACTGCGTCCCTGCCATCACCCGCTGCCCGACCACCAGCCCACTGACATCCGGACCGATGCTCTCGACCTCGCCGGCCACCTCATAGCCCAAAACGCACGGCCGTTTCGGCGTGGCCGGATACAAGCCGACCCTCGCTATAGTGTCGGCGAAGTTGACGCCGGCTGCCCGCACGGCGATCCGTACCTCACCCGCTCCCACCGCCGGATCGGGCCAGTCCTGGACCCGGAGCACGTCCGGCCCGCCGGTACGGGTCAGGACCACTGCCTTCATTACCGGGAATCTACTCGTGGGCGTCGGCCGCCAGCGCAGGACATGGGGGCGCCAAACATTCAGGCTCGAAGGACGAAGCTGGATATAGGCGGGCGTAGATCGATGAATCGGGGCGCCAACCTCGAGACGCGTTCAGGTTGCTTCTCAGCCATGGCTGACAGTTCGCGGGCGCTTGGTCCGTCGCCAGAAGGATTGGCCGCGCCATGCCTGCTGTCGTCGCCTATGCTCTCTGGGGTACACCCGGCGGACGAGGATGGGCGCAAAGATTCCGCTTGGCGAAGTCTCGACCTAGTTTCAAGGGCTTCAACCCGTCCGCTCCCATTTGGCCGCGCCTTCTGCTGAGTGGGGGAGTCCGGCTACCTCATGAGATCGCCAATGCTGCACATACTCTGCGCCATCTGTGAGCAGGTTCCCGGTTTCCCGGACACCGTGATCTTGAGCCAGTTTCGTGGATAGGTCTGTGAGGGTTGAGCTGCTCCAGATGGGGTTGCATGAGCCTTAGGCTGCCCATGCATGTTAGTAGCGCTGATTAGGCGACATCGCTGCTCGTCGCAGTCAGGATGTTCCCACGGAGGCGCGGCTGATCTCGCCCGTGGGCGCGGCATCGCTGTCGATGATAGAGATAGGTGATGCCGCCGCTGGGGAGGGTGGCACGCTGTGGCTGGACTTCGACCACACCGATGAGGACAGCATGGCGCTGCTCGATGAGTTGATTGATGTCAGGCCGAGCGATATCCAGGAGTGCCACAGGATTCCTGGCCCGTCCAGAGTTGCTGTTCCTGGCGGGCCTGTTACTCGTTTTTGATCTTGGTTCGGACCGGCGATTCGGTTAGTTCAGCTATGCGTCTTACCACCCTTTTGACCACCATTGGGGTGTGTCCACTGAAATCCGCCAACGTACAAAACCCTTACATGTAAGGGAAATCGGACGTCCGCGGAGGGCTCTGACACGCTGGGAAGCCATCCCCGGTCGCGGCGGCGCTCATAAATAGCGCCCTCAGGTCTCACGAGGCACCGCCCCGGTCTAGTGTTTGCACACCGAAGTGAAAGGTGCCGTGATCACCGTCGAGAGGGCCCAGCAGCAGACTCTCCTCCAATCCGCTTAGCTAAGCTATGGTTTTGACCTCTCACCAGCGAAACACCAGGTCAGCTGCATATCCGGTCAATTGGTGAAGGCTCAGGTCAGGCGTGCGTTTCACGAGGATTTCGCACGACCGCTGCGATGGCCGCACCGAGCCCGCTCGCGGCAGCCCGCGCGCCGCGTTCGGTCAGCGGGACATAGGTGGAGGGTGCCCGCCTGGCGCGGCTCATAGCGGCGGCGACCTGACCTCACTCATCGGGCTCAACCTCCTCGGGTTCGACCCCGAAAGCATGCCGCCACTCGTAGATGCTCGGTAATTGCCTTCCTCAGCGTGCTGCCGGGCTTGCTCGGCCAGCTCGACAAGCTCTCGCGTCTGCATCCGTCGTCTGTCGACGCTGACGGCGTGGTAGCCGTGCCACCCGCCCTGCCGGTCGGGAAGCACGATGAAATGGCGGGCACCTCCTCGTTGACCGCCGCCGCGAAATCCAAAGCCAGCGCCGCCTCGTTGTACGCCTCGTCAAATGCCTCCTCATCGTGAACGGGCCGGGCAGCATGATCTTGACCGCCCCGTCCGTCCGAGCACGCAAGAACTGCAGGTCGTCGACGATAAAGGCTCCGGGCCCGC
This sequence comes from Actinomycetota bacterium, assembly GCA_046725775.1. Classification (GTDB taxonomy): domain Bacteria; phylum Actinomycetota; class Actinomycetes; order Propionibacteriales; family Propionibacteriaceae; genus Microlunatus. Next base: position 4,576 of record JBKOZG010000408.1, read on the forward strand.
GTTGAGGAGCAGGTTGGCCCCGACCAAACGCCGGGGCCGACACGAGTCTCACCTCAGGCCGGTTCCGCCCTTGCAGAGTCCGAGCGTGCCTGGGGAACCCTTCGGAAGTTCGTAGTACTTCCAAGAGTCCGCGGCAGTCTGAACCTGCGACGCCGTCTGTCCCTCTGGATCTTGCGAATCGAAGTCGTTCAACCCGCTCGCGGCGCAGCCCGAGTTCGCGTGATCCAGAGCCCCCGTCTTATTGGTGTTGTCTGGACCAGCGTCAACTGTCCTAAAGGGCGTGTCGGCATTGCGCCACACACCGGGCGTAGACGGAACGACCCAAGGACGCGCAGGCTTGGTCATTCCTCAATCTCCTTCGACAAACGCAGGAGCAAGATCGTCAGCGCGGACATTTCCCGAGCGCGCAACCGATATCCAACTGCGCCGAGATCAATTCCCGTAGCGCAAGATTCAACTGCAGCCGGCCTCGCCTAGGGCAACGTCCGTGCGTCTCCCCGTTCCGGAAAATGAACCTCGCCTCGCACGCGGGCGCGCGTGTAGACCATGATCATCTCAGCGGCGCCGTGATCATCTCGTCGCAGCACTTGGTCTGGACATCCGTACGCGATCGTGTGTGAAACCGCCGGGAAACGCCCAGGTATTTCCCGCGTCAGAGGCCACAAGCGAGCCCGGCTCGGTAAGACCGACGCCGGTCGTGGGACGGTGTGTGGCTCAGCGGACAGCCCGCTGGTCATCGGCAACACCGCCATCAGGTGCTACGTCTTGGACGACCGCACCCGGGTGATCACGCAGGCCAGCTTTTTCCTCAAGGCGCTTGGCCGAAGCAAACCCGTTCGCCGTGTCGACTCGGAGGACGGCTTACCTCAGATCGTCCAGGGGAAGGCGCTTCGATCGTTCATACCGGACGGACTTGTCGGACGATCTCAGCCCATACCGTTCCAGCTCCCCAACCGGACCAAGCCTTGGGCTACAACGCAGAACTGCTGCCCGACGTCTGCGAGGCGTTCCTCGCGGCGCGAGAGGCCGGCGTTCTGCCACAGAATCAGATGCACGTCGCCGACAAGGCGGAGATCCTCGTCCGAGGGCTGGCCAGGGTTGGGATCATCGCTCTGGTTGATGAGGCGACCGGCTATCAAGACATCCACACGAAGGATGCCCTCGTCAAGATTCTGGAGGCGTTCGTCGATCATGAACTGCAGCCTTACCTTCTGACCTTCCCACCAGGGCAGAAGTGCACTCGGTGGTGATATGACCCCCGACCAGACTTTCAAGCAAGGGGTTCAAA